>DATKQA010000614.1:0-2805 GCA_035523835.1 Candidatus Sulfotelmatobacter sp. | reverse complement strand
AGGCTCGCCGAGCTGGCGGAGCCTGTCGACGGCCGCAACATGCGGCAACTGGCGGCGATCGCCCGCCGGCACCGGCTGCATCTGGCGATCGGCCTCATCCTGTCCGATGCCGGCAAATTCTACGACGCGCAGGCGCTGTTCGGGCCCGACGGTTCGCTGCTCGGCCTCTATCGCAAGGTGCATCTGTTCGCGACCGAACGCGACCTCTATGCCGCCGGAACGGAACCCCTGGTGGTCGCGACCGATCTCGGCCGCATCGGCCTCAGCATCTGCTATGACCTGATATTCCCGGTCTTCGTCCGGCGGCTCGTCGATCTCGGCGCCGATCTGGTGATCAACAGCACCAACTGGATCTCCGACGCCTATCAGCGCGATGCCTGGGGCTGGTCGGGCCGCACCACCCAGGGGCTGGCGGCGACGCGCGCGCTGGAAAACGTCACCTTCCTCGCCATGGCCAATCGCGTCGGCCGCGAACAAGGCTTCCTGAGCCACGGCTGGTCGTGCATCGCCGGCCCCTCGGGGCAGTTGCTCGCCGCCTTGAACGACGGCGAGGGAAGCTGCACCGCCGATCTCCGCTTTGCCGGCGGCGACCTCGACCGCTGGCGGGCGATCGCCAGCTACCGGCAGGACCGCGTGCCGGGGATCGACGGCTAGGGATCCCGGAGCCTCAGCGCAGCACGAACGGATTTGCCGGCGAGCCTTCCGCCATGGAGATCCACACGCTCTTGGTTTCGAGATATTCGCGGATCGCCTCCATGCCGCTCTCGCGGCCGATGCCGGAATGCTTCATGCCGCCGAACGGCATCATGTAGCTGATCGCCCGGTAGGTATTGACCCAGACGGTGCCGGCCTTGAGCGCAGCCGACAGGCGCAGCGCCCGGTTCATGTCCTTGGTCCATACGCCCGCCGCCAGGCCGTAGATCGTGTCGTTGGCGAGCTTCACCGCCTCGGCCTCGTCCTCGAAGCCGATGATCGACAGGACCGGCCCGAAAACCTCCTCGCGCGCAATGCGCATCTCGGGCTTCACGTCGGTGAAGATGGTCGGCTCCACGAACTGTCCGCCCGGCAGGTCGCGCGCCGCGCCGCCGCCCAGGATGCAGCGCGCCCCCTCGGCCTTGGCGATCGCCATGTAGTCGAGGATCTTGCGGTACTGCGGCGCGGTGGTGACCGGGCCGATATTGGTGTCCGGCTGCATCGGATCGCCCTTGCGCGCGGTGCGGCCGAGCTCGGCGACCTTCTGGCTGAATGCCTCGCGGATCGAATTCTGCACCAGGAGCCGCGAGCCGGCGATGCAGGTCTGCCCGGTGGCGGCGAAAATGCCGGAGATGGCGCCGGCGGCGGCCGCGCCGAGGTCGCAATCCTCGAACACGATGTTGGGCGACTTGCCGCCGAGTTCGAGCGAGACGCGCTTGAGCGACCGGGCCGCCTGCGCATATATCTTCGCGCCGGTCGCATCCGAACCGGTGAAGGTTATCTTGGCGACGCCGGGATGATCGACCAGCGCGGCGCCGGCCTCGTGCCCGTAGCCGGTCACGACATTGAAGACGCCGTCGGGAAAGCCCGCCTCGCGCGTGAGCGCGGCGATCTCCAAGGTCGAGGCGGAAGCGAATTCCGAAGGCTTGACCACGACGGTGCAGCCGGCGGCGATCGCCGGCGCGCATTTCCAGGCGATGAACAAGAGCGGCGAGTTCCAGGCCGTGAGCGCCGCCACGACGCCCATCGGCTCGTGCCGCGTGAAGGCGAAGGTATCCGGCTTGTCGATCGGCACGACGGCGCCCTCGATCTTGTCGGCCAGGCCGCCGAAATAGCGCCACCATTCCGGATGATAGGCGAGCTGGCCGCGCATCTCGGCCAAGAGCTTGCCGTTGTCGCGCACCTCGATCTCGGCCAGGCGGTCGATATTGGCGGCGACGAGATCGGCGAACTTCGCCATCAGCTTGCCCCGCGCCGAGGGCGTCAGCTTCGACCAGGGGCCCTGCATGGCCTGCGACGCCGCGGCGACCGCCCGGTCGACGTCGCGCGCGCAGCCCTGCGGTATTTTCGCCCAGGCCTCGCCGCGGTAGGGATCGATACTGTCCATCCATCGGCCGCCGAGCGGATCGACATATTGTCCGCCGATAAAATGCTGATAGGTCTTCACGAGCGCCTCCTGTTGATTTTCGCCGCGCGGCCGGACCCCGTGCCGCGCCGACGCGCCGGTCCGCCGCGACCCCGGACCTGCCGGGGCCCGGTCGCTGCTCACCGGCAATTATAGAAGGGATGCGGCGAGGCTCCAGCCGCCCAACCCGGGCACGCGCGGGGAGCTTTCGCCAACCGTCAACCTTCCTCCCGACTGAGCGAGCTTCTTTTTTCGTATCCGCTTCCGGAGCCATGCGGTAAGCTTTTCGGCATTCGGGAAATTTCCACGATTAAGAGGGTCGATAAGGCCCTGGTCCGTGCACTGAAGGGGGTCGCGTTCGCTTGCAGCCTTGAGCGCTGAATGCTGGCCGGGGGGTCCGATGGGTAAGCCTCTGCAGGGGGTGAGCGAGACCGCTGTGGTCGGGGACGGGCGGCTGCAGATTGCTCTCGACAATATGCCGGGCGCGCTCGTCTATACCGACGAAAACCAGAACATCGTCTTCTGCAACGACCGCTTCCGGGAGATGTATCAGGTCCCCGCCGAATTGCTCCGCCCGGGCCAGCCCTATTCGCTGTTCCTGCGTCATCTCGCGACCCATGGCTACTACGGCAAAGGCGACGTCGACGCGATGGTCGCGCGGCGCCTGGAGAGCCTGCGCCATCCGACCGGCAAGAGCTTCGAGGACA
>DATKQA010000613.1:0-2648 GCA_035523835.1 Candidatus Sulfotelmatobacter sp. | reverse complement strand
AAGCGCGCCATCGAATTGGCGGCGAACTATCTCGACGGGTCTAACGCCGGCACCTTCTCGATCAAGGGAGGCGAGCAGTGAGCGTGCCCGCCGATGCGACCGTTGCGGTCCGCCCGCCGAAGGATCGGCCGCGTCGCGCTTCCGAAGGCGCGGACGGCGCCGGCCTCGTCAATGCCATGTCGGTCGACGTGGAGGATTTCTTCCAGGTGCAGGCCTTCGCCGGCCAGATCGCGCGCCAGGACTGGGACAGTTTCCCCTGCCGCGTCGAGCGCAATATCGACGTGATCCTGGCGATGTTCGCCCGTCACGACGTGTCGGCCACCTTCTTCACCCTCGGCTGGATCGCCGAGCGCTACCCGCATCTGGTGCGGCGCATCGTCGCGGAAGGGCATGAGCTTGCCAGCCACGGCTGCAACCATTACCGGGTCAGCGAGCAGTCGCCGGACGAGTTCCGCGCCGACATCCGCCGTGCCAAGAGCCTGCTCGAGGACATCGGCGGTGCGCCGGTGCGCGGCTACCGGGCGCCGAGCTTCTCCATCGGCGCCGGCACCGTATGGGCGCTCGATATCCTGGCGGAAGAGGGCTACAGCTACAGTTCCAGCATCTATCCGATCGCGCACGATCTCTACGGCATGCCCGACGCGCCGCGCTTCGCCTACCGGCCGCGCGGCGACCGCTTCGTCGAAATTCCCATGACCACCGTGCGCGCGCTCGGCCGCAACTTTCCCTGCAGCGGCGGCGGCTATTTCCGGCTGTTCCCCTATGCCGCGTCGCGCTGGGCCATGCGCCAGGTCAATCGCAACGAGCGCCGCGCCTGCGTCTTCTATTTCCATCCCTGGGAGGTCGATCCCGAGCAGCCGCGCCCCGCCGGCGCGCCGTTGAAGAGCCGCGTCCGCCACTACATCAATCTCGGCCGCATGGAAGCCCGGCTCGGCCGGCTGCTTGCCGACTTCCGCTGGGATCGCATGGACCGGGTGTTCTTCGACGGCGATAGCCCGCGATGCTGATCGATCCCAAGGTCCGCGGCCCGCAGATCAAGTCGCTGGACGCCGCGTCCGCGGCGCGGTGGGACGCCTTCGTCGCCGCCTGTCCCGAGGCTTCGTTCTTCCACCGGGCCGGCTGGCAGCGCGTCATCGCGCGGAGCTTCGGCCACCGGACGCACTTTCTCTATGCCGAGGAGGACGGCGTCATCACCGGCGTGCTGCCGCTCGTGCATATCAGGCACCCGCTGTTCGGCAATTCCTTGTCCGCCGCGGCCTTCTGCGTCTACGGCGGCCCGGCCACCACGACCGCCGCGGCGGCGCAGGCGCTCGACGCGGCGGCCACGAAGCTCGCGGCCGAGGCCGACGTCGATCACCTGGAATATCGGCAGATGCGGGCTGGCGAGCGTCAGGGCTTCGTGGAGAAGGCCGATCTCTACGTCACCTTCCGCAAGCGCATCGACCCGGATGTCGAGAAGAACATGCTGGCGGTGCCACGCAAGCAGCGGGCCATGATCCGCAAGGGCATCAAGGCGGAACTGGTCAGCGAAATCGATGGCGACACGGCGCGCTTGCACCGCGTTTACGCGGAAAGCGTACGCAACCTCGGCACGCCGGTCTTCTCGCGCAAGTACTTCGCCAATCTCAAGCAGGAGTTCGGCGAGGACTGCGAGGTCCTGATGGTGACGCATCGGGGCGAGCCCGTGGCCGGCGTGATGAACTTCTATTTCCGCGACGAGGTGCTGCCCTACTACGGCGGCGGCACGGCGGCGGCGCGCGCGCTCGCCGCCAACGACTTCATGTATTGGGAAGTCATGCGCCGCGCCTGCGAGCGCGGCTATCGCCTGTTCGACTTCGGGCGCAGCAAGCGCGGCACCGGCTCGTTCGACTTCAAGAAGAACTGGGGCTTCGAGCCGGAGCCGCTGCATTATCAGTATCTCCTGCGGCGCGGCGACAAGCTGCCCGACCTCAATCCGCTCAATCCCAAGTTCCGTCTGCTGATCGCGACCTGGAAGCGGCTGCCGCTGCCGGTCGCCAATGCCATCGGGCCGCATATCGTCAGCTACCTCGGCTAGCGGCAGACCCTCCCATGCCGGAACTCCTGTTTCTCGCGCATCGCATCCCCTATCCGCCGGACAAGGGTGACAAGATCAGGTCCTGGCATTTTCTCAGGCATCTGAGCCGGCAATACCGGGTGCACCTCGGCTGCTTCATCGACGACCCCCGCGACTGGCAGCACGAAGCCTTCCTGCGCGACCTCTGCGAGGAATGCTGCTTCGTGCCGCTGGATCGCGCCCGGGCACGCTGGCACAGCTTGCGCGCGCTGCTGACCGGCGCGCCGATGACCGTACCCTACTACGCCAACCGCACGCTCGCCGATTGGGTCGGCGACCTCTTGCGGCGGCGAAGGCCGGACCGCATCTTTCTCTATTCGTCGGCAATGGCGCAATACGTGCGCGGCGGCGAGCCCGGCGCGCCTCGCCGCATCATGGATTTCGTCGACGTCGATTCCGAAAAATGGTTCGACTATGCCCGCAACATGCGCTGGCCGAAGAACTGGCTATACCGTCGCGAGGGGCGCACGCTCCGTCGCTTCGAGCGCACGGTCGCCGCCGAGGTCGATCAGGTGCTGCTCTGCTCGGCGGCGGAAGCCGATCTTTTCCGCTC
>DATKQA010000612.1:0-7122 GCA_035523835.1 Candidatus Sulfotelmatobacter sp. | reverse complement strand
GACCATGATGGTGCGCGCCGGGAAGGGCCGATGATCGTGCGGCACCGCGGGACACGGCGCCATCGGGCAGAGCAGCAGGTCATAGTCGCGGAAGAATTCCGACCAGCGCCGCCGCATGTGGTGGCGCTGCTCGTTGAGCCGCAGCCAGTCCTTGTGATGCAGCACATTGGCGCGGATCATCAGCGCGCGATGGCTGTCGTCGCCCGGCGCCAGCGCGTTGGCGTCGGCCAGGTTCGCCTGGAACTGCTCGTCGGTCTGCCCGCCCGAGATCGCCGCGGCGAACAGCAGGCGATAGACGCGGTAGCTCTCCACCAGATCGAGACGCGGCCGCGCCTGGTCGTCGAGCTTGACCTTCTGCTTGGCGAGGAAGGCGACCAGCGCCTGCAGCACCGCCTGCACCTCGCGGTCGACCGGCGCCAGCGGGTGATCGAGCATCACCGCCACCTTGAACTCGCGCAGCCGGCTCTTGGCCGGTGCCGCAAGCTGCAGGCGATAGCCGGCGCCGTCGATGGCATCCGGCCCGGCGATCGCCGCCAGGCCGATGGCGAGGTCGTCGGCGCTCCGCCCCATCGGCCCGATGACGGCGACGTCGGCCTGCGCCGCCCAATCGCCCAGCGCGTGCCCGGTCGGCGGACAGATGCCGTAGGTCGGCTTGTGGCCCCAGACGCCGCAGAAATGCGCCGGCATGCGGATCGAGCCGCCGATGTCGCTGCCGAGTTCGAGCCCGGTCAGGCCGGCGGCGAGCGCCGCCGCCGAGCCGCCGGACGAGCCGCCGGGGGTGCGCGCGGGGTCCCAGGGATTGTTGCTGGTGCCGTAGATGTCGTTGTAGGCCTGCCAGTCGCCGAGCCAGAGCGGCACGTTGGTCTTGCCGAACACCACCGCGCCGGCGCCGAGCAGGCGCTCGACGGCGAGCGCGTTGCCGGGCAGCCGGTTGTCGCGGAACATCGGCACGCCCCAGGTGGTCGGCAGGCCGAGCGCCTGGAAGGATTCCTTCACCGTCATGGGCACGCCGTGCAGGGGCCCCCAGCTCTCGCCCTTCTTCGCGGCGCGGTCGGCCGCGCGGGCGCGCTTCTTCGCGGCGGGGATGTCGCTGGCGATGATGGCGTTGAGCGCCGGATTGTATTTCTCGACCCGCGTCACATAGTGATCGAGCAGTTCCGCGGCGCCGATCTTGCCGCGGCGGATGTGCCCCGCCAGGCGCTTGGCCGACCAGAACGCGATATCCGACATGCTTCCCCCCGTTGCTGCTTATGGACGCGGCTGCAACCGCATCATGATGCCGTGGCGCGGCCGCAAGGTGATCAGCGCCTGCGGCTCGACCGGCCAGCCGGGTACGAGCCGCAGGCGGAAGCGCTGCGCCAGGCTCGCCAGCAGCAGGACCGCCTCGACCATGGCGAAGGCGGCGCCGATGCAGATGCGCGGGCCGGCGCCGAACGGCAGATAGGCGAAGCGCGATCGCGCCGCCGCCCGCTCGGCGGCGAAGCGCTCGGGCTCGAAGCGGTCGGGGTCGTCCCACAGCCGCCGGTGCCGGTGCACCAGCCAGGGGATGATGAAGATGAGGCTGCCCTTCGGCACCTTCTGGCCGCAGACCTCGTCATCGCCGATGGCCTCGCGCGACAGGCCCGGCGCCGGCGGATAGAGCCGCATGGCCTCCTCGATCACCATGCGCGTATACGGAAGATTGGCAATGTCGCCGTGGCCGGGGGTGCGGCCGGCGAGCACGCGGTCGAGTTCGGCATGCAGTTTCGCCTCCACCGCCGGATGCCGCGCCAGCAGATACCAGGTCCAGGTCAAGGCCACCGCCGTCGTCTCGTGGCCGGCGAGGAAGATGGTGACCACCTGATCGCGCACTTCTTCCGCCGACATGCCGCCGCCGGTCTCCTCGTCGCGCGCGGCGATGAGGCGCGCCAGCAGATCCTTCGGCGCATCCGGGCCGGCTTTGGTCCGGTCGGCGACGAGGCGGGCGATGACAGCATCGAAGGCGCGGTGCGCCCGCCGCGCCCGCCGCACGCGGCGCCAGCCGGCGAGCCAGCCCGGCCCGCCGACATAGTCGAGCAGGTTCGGCTGGATGTCGGCCTGGTAGGTGGCGAAATCCCGCTCGATGATGTCGACGATCGCCTCCGATTCGGAAGCGAACATGGTGCGGGCGATGATCGCCAAGGTGAGCCGGCTCATCGCCGTGGCGATCTCGACCTCGCTGTCGGCCGGCTGACCATGCCAATCCTCCAGCAGCGCTTCGGCGGCGCCGCTGATGATCGGCGCATAGCCGAGGATGCTGCGATGGTCGAAGGCCGGCGCCATGATGCGCCGGTGCGCCCGCCAGGTTTCGCCCTCGCTGGTCAAGAGGCCGCGGCCGAGGCCCGGCTCGAGGATGCGCCGTCCCAGTTCCGACTTGTGATAGTTGCCGGCGTTGTCGAGCAGCACGTGCCGGATGCCGGCGGGATCGCTGACGATCCAGCTCCGGAACCACAGGAAGCGCTGCGCGATGACCGTTTCCTGGTAGGCCTGTTCTGGATAGATGGCGATGAAATTGTCGCGCGCCCGGCGTATCGCCGTCAGCGCCGGCAGCGGGCCGGGCGGCGGAACCGGTCCGGCAAGCCGCGGCGTGGCGGTGCTGTCAGCGATGACGACCATGCGATGGCCCGACTTGTCGCGCCGCGCGGCCGGCGCCGCGCCGCCCGCAGTCTAGCCCGGGCCGTCGGCGCCTTTCCATCGTTGCAATTATCGCAAATACCGGCCGGGTGACTTCCCGGCCGGTATTTGCCACACTCCGCCCGCCCCAACCACAGGCCGATCGACATGCGACACACCATTCTGTCCCTGGCCGCCGCGCTCGCGGCCGTCGCGGCGCTTGCCGCCCCGCCCGCCCTGGCGCAGCAGGGCGGCAAGACGGCGATCGTCGACGTGCAGAAGCTGCTGCACGAGTCGGACGCGGGCAAGGGCGCCATCGCGGCCATCAACAAGCTGCGCGCCGACTATCAGCAGACCTTGAAGGCGGAGGAGCAGGAACTGCGCGACGCCGAGCAGAAGCTCAACAGCGAGCGCGCGGTGATCACGCCGGATGCCTATCAGCAGCGCCAGCAGGCGCTGGCCTTGAAGTTCCAGGGCTATCAGCGGAACCTGCAGCAGAACCAGGTTCGCTGGGACGCCGCCTCGCGCCTCGCGGCGCAGAAGATCGACGAGTCCATCGTCAAGATCGTCGATGCGATCGAGAAGGAACGGCAGATCGCCATGGTGTTCGATCGGACGGCGGTCGTCGGCACGGCCGCGGCGCCGGACATCACGCCGGACGTGCTGAAGCGCCTCAACGAGCAGCTCAGGTCGGTGCCGATCGAAATGCCGCAATAGAATTCCCGGCACCCGCCCGGCCATGACGGGCCAAGCCAAGGCGGTGCCGCGAAGACTTTGGCCGGTGCTGCTCGTCGGCCTTTTGGCTGTTGACCTGGCCCCCGCCCGTCCGGCGCGTGCCGACGCGATCGTCCTGCCGGCCGGCGCGCTGGCGCGGCAGGGAACGGTCGGCGCCGTCTACCGCCTGGATCGTCCCGCCACCGGCTCCGGCCACCTGACCATCGACTGGACGGATGCCTACGGCCGCGAGGTCGAACGGCGCCGGCTCGCCTTTCGCCTCGACGGCGGCCGCGACGTGGCCTTTCCGCTCGATCTGCGCCGCGCCGTCGCCATGCAGAACCGGCTGCAGGCCCGCCTGGTCTTCGACGGCGAGGCCGGCGGGAAGGAGAGTTCGCGGCAGACGGCCGCCGCAAGTTTCATCGCCGCGCCGCCGCCCGATCCCTGGTCGGACTATCAGATCATCATGTGGCAATGGCGCACGGCGGCGGAGTACCGCGCGCTCAGGCAGATCGGCGTCAGCGCCGGCGAGGCGCACGTGCCCTACCGCGACGCGCCGGCACGGGGCCTCGATGCGGAAATCGCGCCCATGCTGCAAAGCGACCTCCGCTGGTACGTGGAGAACATCGCCACCGATTTCTATTCCGCCTATCACCGCTGGTTTCCCGACCATCCGCCGGACTGGCGCTTCCTGGCGCTGCAAAAGCGCTATCGCGAAAACCCGACCGATCCGACGCTCTTCCGGCGCGACCCGAGCCTGTCCGACCCGGCCTGGCTCGCGCGCATCCGCAGCCGGCTGGCGGGGACCGTCAAAGCGCATGCCCCCTATCGACCGCTCTACTACAACCTCGGCGACGAGACCGGCATCGCCGATCTCACCGCCGCCTGGGATTTCGACTTTTCGCCGGCCTCGCTTGCCGGCTTCCGGCAATGGCTGCGCGGGCAATATCGCACGCTCGCCGCGCTCGACCGGCAATGGGGCGCGCGTTTCGGCGACTGGGACGCGGTCATGCCGATGACCACGGCGCAGGCGCTGGCCCGCACCGACGGCAATTTCTCCGCCTGGGCCGATTTCAAGGCCTGGATGGACATCGCCTTCGCCGGCGCCCTGCAAGCGGGAAGCGATGCCGTGCATGCCGCCGACCCCGCGGCGCTGGCGGCCATCGAAGGCGGGCAGATTCCCGGCACCGGCGGCTACGACTATGCCTTGCTGGCGCCGGCCGTCGATGCCATCGAACTGTCCGACGAGGGCGACAACATGGAGATCGCCCGCTCGCTCAAGCCCGGCCTGGTCATGCTCAATACCTCGACCGAGGCCGGGCCGGGCGAATGGCGAACCACCTGGCGCGAACTGCTGCGCGGCAGCCGCGGCGTCGTGCTGTGGGACGACAAGAACAGCTTCGCGAATGAAGACGGCGCGCTCGAGGCGCGCGGCCATGCGGCGGCGCCGCTCTTTCGCGAACTCAGGAGCGGCCTCGGCGCCCTCGTCATCAACAGCTCCCGGCACGTCGATCCCATCGCGCTGCTCTATTCGCCGGCCAGCTTCCGCACGCGCTGGCTCATCGACAACCAGCCGCTCGGCGACGCCTGGAGCCGGCGCGAGATCGGCGCGGAAACCGGCAGCAACCTGCTGCGCGCATCGGTCGACCGCTTCGCCCGCTCGATCGAGCATATGGGCCTGCAGCACCGTTTCGTCACGCCGGCGCAACTGCTCGACGGCGGCCTGGCGGCCTACCGGGTGCTCATCCTGCCGCAGGCGATCGCGCTCGCGCCGGCGGCGGCGGCGGCGATCCGCCGCTTCGCCGAAGCCGGCGGGGTGGTCGTTGCCGACGGCGAGCCCGGCCAGTTCGACGAGCATAGCCGGCGGCTGCCGCGGCCGCTCCTCGCCGATCTCTTCCCGCCGGGGCCGGCGACCGAGCGGACCATCGGCAAGGGCAAGGCGATCCGCGTCGGCCCCGGCGCCGCGGATCGGACCGAGGGTGCCGCCGATCCTGCGCTGATGCGGACCCTGGCCGGCATCTTCGCCGCGGCGGGGGTCAAGGCCGACTACGCCGTCGTCACGCCCGGCGGCAAGGCGGTCACCGACATCGAGTGCTACGAATTCGAAAACGGCGGCGTGCGCATCCTGGCCCTGCTGCGCGACGCGTCAGGCAGCGCCGGTGCCGAGGATGCGGTGCTGCGCCTGCCGCGGCAGACGTACATCTATGACCTCCGCGCGCACCGCTCGCTCGGCGAGACCGATCGCTTGGATTTGACCGTCACGGCCGGCGCGCCGCGTCTTCTGGCGCTCGCCGGGCGGGCGCTGCCGGCGCCGACCGTTGCGATGCCGCCGCGAGCGCAGCTCGGCGAAACGGTCGCCCTGCAGATCGGCTTCGCCGGCGCACCGGTGGCGGCGCGCAGCGTGCTCCGCGTCGACGTCACCGATCCCGACGGCAGGGTCGTGCCCTACTACGGCGGCACGCGCCGCCTGCAGGGCGCGAACGCCAGCCTGTTTCTGCCGCTGGCGCTGAACGACCCCGCCGGTGCCTGGACCGTCGCGGTGAGCGATGTCCTGAGCGGACAGACGGCGACGACGACGCTCGCCGTCGCCGCGGCGCAAGCGGCGGGGCGATAGCGCCGCGCCGGCGAATTCGGCCGCAACAAGCGGGACGCGGCCGGCAGCGGCGGAACGCACAGTGAGCCGCATGACCCCCGTGTCGTGAAAGGTTCGCTGCATGTACATGCCACCCGCCCGGCTTCCGGCCATGTTCCATCGCCTGGCCTGGTCCAACCTGGCGGCGCAGTCGGCCGAGCAGATCGGCCTGGCCGCCGCGCCGATCGTCGCCGTGCTGATGCTCGGCGCCGGCGCCGGCGAGACCGGCCTGTTGCAGACGGCGCAGACCTTGCCGTTCCTGGTGCTGTCGATCCCCGCCGGCGTGCTGGCCGACCGCCTGTCGCGCGCCCGGCTGATGGCCGCGGCCGAGGCGCTGCGCACGCTCTGCCTGCTCGGCATCCTGGCCTGCGGGCTGGCCGGCTGGCTCAGCGTGCCGCTGCTCGCCCTGCTCGGCTTCGTCGGCGCCTGCGGCACGGTGACCTACAGCGTGGCGGCGCCGGCCATGGTGCCGGCGCTGGTCTCGGCCGCGAATCTCGCCAGGGCCAATGCCCGCATCGAGCTCGCGCGCACCTGCGCCTTCGCCGCCGGGCCGGCGCTCGCCGGCGTGCTGGTCGGCTGGATCGGCGCCGAGCCCGCCTTTGCCGTCGCCGCCCTCTGCTCCGCTGCCGCCGCCAGCCTGCTCGCCGGCTTGCGCGAGCCGGCGCGCGCCGCGCGCGCGCCGCGCCATCCGCTGCATGATCTCCGCGAAGGCGCCGTCTTCGTCTTCGGCCATCCGCTGCTGCTGCCGGTCTTCCTCACGCAATTCATCTTCGGCGTGGCCTTCTTCATGCTGCAGGCGGTCTATGTGCCCTATGCGGCCGGGCGCCTCGGCCTTTCCGCCGCCGGCATCGGCCTGACCCTCGCCGCCTATGGCGCGGGCATGATCGTCGGCGCGCTGGCCGCGCCGCAGATCATGCGCCGGCTGCGCTTCGGGCTGGTCGCCGCCATCGGTCCGGTGACCGGCTTCGCCGCCGCCTTGATCATGGCATCGACCATCTGGCTGCCGTCGGCCTGGCTGGCCGGCATCAGCTTCCTCCTGATGGGCGCCGGCCCGATTCTCTGGGTGATCAGCACGACCACCTTGCGCCAATCGGTCACGCCGGAGAATCTGCTCGGCCGCGCCTCCGCCATCAATACCCTCGCCT
>DATKQA010000611.1:0-3225 GCA_035523835.1 Candidatus Sulfotelmatobacter sp. | reverse complement strand
TGGCGAGAAAGACGACGGCGTGATGGCGGGGACAGAAGGCCGAGCCGGGCCGCTCCGGCCGCCGGCACTTGTCGGCATCGCCATAGTGCCGCTTCTCGGCGGCGATGAACTGGCAGCCATAGGATTGCGAGCGGAATTCGCCGAGGTCGGCATCCTCGCCTGCCGCCGGGTCCGGCCGCTCCCGCCTCACCGGCGCCTCCCGCCGCCGACCGTCCCGGCCGCCAACAGCAGCCAGCCGACGAAGCCGATACCCGGTATGCAACTCCAGACCATGCCTGCCCTCGCGCGCTGCGGCTCGAAAGATGGGATGTCTCTCTATTGCATAAATCGCAAGTGACTGCAAGTTGAAAATGCGATATTGACCATGGCAATCTTTTGCGAGACTCGCAATTCTGCCGGGATGGACGATCTGCAGTGGATCCGCGACGGGCTGAAGAAGCCGGGCAAGACGCAGAAGGGCCTGGCCGAGGCGCTCGGCGTCGATGCCTCGCAGGTGACGCGGCTGCTGAAGGGCGACCGGCAATTGAAAGCGGCCGAGCTGCCGCGCATCGCCGACTATCTCGACGAGCCCGCGCCGTGGCCGCGCGACCGGCCGGTCGCCGCCGCGGGGCGCCGGCAACATGCGGCGCCGGGCGAGCCCGACCTGCAGATCCTCGGCAACGCGCGCGGCGGCAGCGACGGCTTCTTTCTCGACAACGGCACCGTGCAGGGCTTCACCGCGCGGCCGCTCGATCTCGTCGGCCTCCCCGAAGCCTATGCCGTCTACATGGTCGGCGATTCGATGACGCCGGCCATCAAGCACGGCTGGCTCTGCTATGTGAATCCGCTGAAGCCGCCGGCGCCGGGGGACGACGTGGTGGTGCAACTCGCCGACGGCCAGGGCTTCATCAAGGAACTGGTGCGACGCACCGCCAAGGCGGTCATCTGCAAGGAGTATCATCCGGAGGTGCGCGAGATCGCCTACACGCGGGAGCAGGTGGCCTCGGTGCATCTGGTGGTCTCATCGACCCGCGTCCGCGGCTGAACCCGGCATCACGGCTGCCACAACGACCCGACGGAGGAATGATCATGCTGAAGCTTTACTATGCGCCCGGCGCCTGTTCGATGGCCTCGCACATCACGCTCGAGGAGACCGGCGCGCCCTACGACACGCAGGCGCTGCAATTCGCCAAGACCGAACAGAAGAGCGAGGCCTATCTCAAGGTCAATCCGCGCGGCAAGGTGCCGGCGCTCGAGGTCGACGGCACGGTTCTCACCGAGAATACGGCGATCCTGACCTATCTCGCCAAGCGCTTCGCGGAGAAGAAGCTGTTCCCGCCCGATCCGATCGGCGAGGCGCGCTGCATCTCGACCATGGCCTGGCTGTCGAACACGGTACATCCCTGCTTCACCCATATCGGCCGGCCCGAGCGCTTCTCCGACGACGTCTCGACCCATGCCGCGCTGAAGGAGATGGGCCGCAAGTCGTTCTGGGCCAACCTGCAGGAAATCGACGGGCTGATCGGCGGCGGCCCCTGGTTCTTCGGCGCCCAATTCACCACCTGCGATCCCTATGCGCTGGTGTTCTACGGCTGGGGTCTGCGCATCGCGCTGCCGATGACGGAGCTGAAGAACTACACCGCCTGGAAGGAGCGCATGCTCGCCCGCCCGGCCGTGCGCAAGATTCTCGAGCGCGAGAAAAGCATATTGCTGCAGGCCGCTTAACCTTAACGCGCTTTGTCGCGGCGATGTGACGACGGCTACTGTGCCGCCGGCGCCGCTTTGCTAGGCTGCGGTCGTTCGGTAGCCCCCCTGCCGGACAAATACAGACGCGAGTGAAGCCCCGCCCAGCCCCCCTCGGCGGGGCTTTACTTTATCCGGCCGTCGTCCGCTTCCGCCGCGCCGTATCGACGCTCCAGGCGCCGCCGCCGGCGAAGATCAGGGTGAGAAAGATAAAGCAATAGAGGATCGCGGCATCGCCGCCGTTCAGCAGCGGGAAGAAACTCCGCGGCAAATGCGCCATGAAGTAGGCGACCGCCATGTCGCCGCAGAGGATGAAGGCGACCGGACGGGTCTGGAAGCCGACCAGCAGCAGCAGGCCGCCGACGAACTCGATCAGCCCCTGCACGCCGAGCAGCGAGGCAAGCGCCGGGCCGGGATGTCCCGAAGCCGGAAAATCGAACAGCTTGCCGGTGCCGTGCTCCAGAAAAAGCAGCGCCGCGACGATCCGGAGCAGGCTGAGGACGCGCGGCAACCAAAGGGCAAAGTCGATGGTTTTGTCCATGAGGCCCCCCTCTGAACGATTGATCCCATGTTAGGGTACGCACGGCAAGGCATCCGCTAGCAATTCACGCATGATCACAAATCAGCGAGCAACCCAGGTCAGGTGCTGCATCGCCGGCGGCGGCCCGGCCGGCATGATGCTGGGCTTTCTGCTGGCGCGCAGCGGCGTCGAGGTGCTGGTGCTGGAAAAGCACGCCGACTTCCTGCGCGATTTTCGCGGCGACACGGTGCATCCCTCGACCCTGGAAGTGATCCACGAGCTTGGCCTGATCGAGCCGTTCCTGCGCATGCCGCACGACGAGGTGCGCACGCTCGGCGCCGAGATCGGCGACAATTTCGTCGAGGTCGCCGATTTCCGCCACCTGCCGACGCACTGCAAGTTCGTCGCCCTGATGCCGCAGTGGGACTTCCTCGATTTCATGGCCGCCGAGGCGAAACGCTATCCCGGCTTCGCGCTCCGGATGCAGGCGGAAGCGCAATCGCTGATCGAGGAAGGCGGGCGCATCGTCGGCCTCCGGGCGGCAACGCCGGACGGGCCGCTCGAAGTGCGCGCCGACCTGGTGGTCGGCGCCGACGGGCGCCATTCCACGGTGCGCGCGGCGGCCGGGCTGGAGGTGACCAATCTCGGCGCACCGATCGATGTCCTGTGGCTCCGCCTGTCTCGGCGCGCCGACGACCCGCCGCAGACGCTCGGCCGGGTCGATGCCGGCCATATCTTCGTCATGCTCAACCGCGGCACCTATTGGCAATGCGCCTTCGTCATCCGCAAGGGCGGCTTCGATGCGCTGCGCGCGCAGGGCCTGCCGGCGTTCCGCGCCACCATCGCGCGCCTCTCGCCGCCGCTCCGGGATCGCGTCGGAGAGCTTGCCGACTGGTCGGACGTGAGGCTGCTGACGGTGACGGTGGACCGCTTGACCCGCTGGCACCGGCCTGGGCTTCTCTGCATCGGCGACGCGGCGCACG
>DATKQA010000610.1:0-3606 GCA_035523835.1 Candidatus Sulfotelmatobacter sp. | reverse complement strand
CGGCTCGCCGCCTTGCGCCGGTCGCCGCGCGCGGTGCGCGTTTCCGCTGGTTGCTGCGTCCTCGGTTGGCTCGGCATGACGCTCACCTTCCCTGCAATGACTATTTGTCATTTCTGATAAATTGTCAACGAAAAACAAGCGACATTCGAAGCCGAGCGCACGGACCGGCAAACGGCAGGCCCGGCTAGATGGTGACGACGACGGTGCCGAGCTTGCTGCCGGATTCGACCAGGGCATGCGCGTCGGCCGTGCGCTCGAGCGGGAAGCGACCGGCAATGGTGTGCCGGGCCTGGCCGGTCGCGAGCCAGCGGGCGATGTCGGCCCGCGCCCGGTGGCGCGCCTCGAGCGGGCAATTGTTCAGCACGATGGCATGCAGGCTGACGTTCTTCTGCATCAGCTCGCGCACCGGCAAGGTCGGCGTGCGGTTGCCGTTGGTGGCGTAGATGGCGATGGCGCTGTTCACCTTGAGCACCGCCAGGCTGGTCGCCAGATTGCCGCCGAAATCCACCTCGACGATGCGGTCGACGCCCTCGCCCTTGGTAAAGTCGCGGATCGCCGCCACGACATTCTCGCGCTTGTAGTCGACGGTCAGCGCCGCCCCGCCAGCCAGTGCGTGCCTGGCCTTTTCCGGCGAACTCACGGTGGCGATGACGCGGGCGCCGCCCCATACGGCGAGCTGAATCGCATAGTGCCCGACCGCACCGGCGCCGCCGGTGACCAGCACCGTCCGGTCGGCGACCGGGCCGTCGGTGAAGACGGCGCGATGCGCGGTCATGCAGGGAATGCCGAGGCAGGCGCCGGCGTCGAAGCCGGTGTCGTCGGGCAGCGCGCTGACCAGGTCGATCGAGAGGGCGATATATTCCGCAGCCGTGCCGAGAGCGCGGCCGCCGCGCTGGCCGTTGTAGAGCCAGACCCGGCGCCCGAGCCAGGCCTGCGGCACGCCGGCGCCGACCTGGTCGATCACGCCGGCGCCGTCGCTGTTCGGGATGATGCGCGGTCCTTCCATGGCGCCGGCTTGGCCGCGGCGGCGATAGCAATCGGCCGGATTGACGCCGGAGGCGGCGAGCTTCACCCGCACCTCGCCGGGGCCGGCCGCCGGCGCCGGCATGTCGCCGACCTCGATCACTTCGTGCGGCGCACCGTGCCGCTCGTACCAGACCGCTCTCATGCCGTTTCCTCCGCCGACGACTGGCCGCCCCGTCAAGCGACCGGCACGACGGTCCAGCGCCCGCCCCGCCGCTCGAAGCGGAGCGGCAGCGCATTGACGACGAAGTCGCCGGTGAGATCGAGGCCAAGGCCGGCGCGCAGGACATGCAGCACGCCACCGTGCGACACGACGAGCGGGGTATCGCCGTGCGCCGTCGCCTGCATGAGGCCGCTGACGGCGCGGGCGACGAAGTCGTCGAGCGATTCGCCGCCGGGCGGATGCGACGCCCAGTCGATGCCGAGATTGGGCGTGCCGATCAGCGCGCCGAAGAACCGCTCGCGCAGCAGCGGCTCCGCATGCACCGCGCGACGCGTCGCGGCGGCGACCTTGCCGGCCGTCAGCCAGGCCCGCGGCAGGTCGCTGGCGGTGATGCGGGCGAAGGCGACGTCCTTCAATATGGCCGCCGCCGCGCGGGCTTGCTCGTGACCCCGGGCATTGAGCGGCTCATCGAGCGGCTGGAAGGTCTTCGCCGCATTGCCGGCGGTTTCGCCGTGGCGCAGGAAATAGAACAGCGATACCGCCGGCGCCAGGCCGGCCGCACGTGCCTTTCGGGCCAGGACATCGAGACCGACGGCGGTCGCCGAATCCGGACTGCCGCCCGCCGCATGCAGATTTGTGTTCACGCCCGCACCCGTCGCTGTTGCCGGACGCAAGCTAGCACGCCGCCGATGACACGTCAGCGACGCACGCCATCCGCTCGTGCACGGCCGTACCGCGGCATGGCCGCCGCCGGCATTCAGGTCCGGATTACGGCGAACTGGCCGGCGTCTGCGAGGAGACTTCCGCCTGGTTCTTTTCCTGCAACGAAGTGCCGCCGGTATTGCCGCCGATCTGGCTCGGCGCGGTGGCGTTCGCCTGGGTCACGTCGTCGAGATTGCCGATGATATGATTGGGCGCGTTCCGCTGCGGCGAGCGTCCCGAGTTTTCGCTGGTGACGCGCTGCGTCGTCGAGGTCACCAAACCGGGCCGGCCCTGCGGCCGGCCGCTGAAGCGGCCGCTCAAGGCCTGGAACCGCTGCACGGGAAAGGCATAGGGCTGGCCGAACACGGAGCCGTTGTAGTCGATCGCCGTGCCCGGCTTGGTGATGCTGGCGGCAAGATTGCCGCTGGCGTCGCGGAACTGCGCCTCGATGCCGACGGCGAATATCGCGGTGAAGCTGCGCGTTCCCGGATTGACGTTGTCGAGATAGACCGTGCAGCCGCGCACGCCGATCGTCGCGGTCTGCGTGTGGATCTCGATCGGATTGATCTTGCTCAGCTTGCCGCCGATGAAGCGCATGGCGCCGCGCGCCGCGGTCAGCGCCAATTGCCCCGAATTGGTCTGCGGATCGTAGACGAACTTGTCCAGCACCACTTCCGAATTGGGGCCGACGGTCAGCGCCGATTCGTCGAGGAACAGCAGATGCACCTGGCCGCCCGCATCGGTGATGATGTGCTCGTCGCGGAACACATCGCTCGCCACCACCATGACCCGGGCCGGGCCGCCGGCAAGCTGGCCGCTGGCGTTCGGATTGACGGCCGCGGCGACGCCGGCGCGATCGGGCGCGGCGTTCTGCGCCGCGGCATTCTGGCCGGCCATCGCCGCCGAAACCGCACCAGCCGCCAGCAACCATTCCTTCTTGATCATAATGCAGCCCCGCCGACCATCAGAACGACCACGTCACGCCGGCAATGAGAGTGTAGTTGTTGTATTGGAAGTTCGGAAGCTTCGACCCGTTGCGGTCATACTGCACCTGCTGGTAGGCCTGCCACGAGCCGACCAGGGGTTCGTGGTTGGTCGCGCCGATCGTGAACAGGTTGTCGCTGCGCGTGACGAACGGGTTCACCGAGGGATCGGGGCCGCCGAAGAAGGTAATCTTGCGGCCGGCCAGAAGGTCGATGCTCCAGGCCGCCGGCAGCTCCTCCGGCAGCGGGCTTGCGTATTGCAGGCGATACAGCCCGTTGATCTCCAGCGCGTGATTGGACAGCGCGTTGGAATCGAAGGTCACGTCGCGATGATAGACGAGCTCGACGGAGATCGACTGCGTCGGCGAGATCTGGTAGGCGCCGCGCAGCCGGGCCAGGTTGTAGTTGCCCGACAGCAGATCGGCGAAGAAGAAGCCGTCGACATTGTGATAGTGCTCGCGCCGGTACTCGTAGGTGGTATCGACGGCGAGGCGATCGTTGATCGGGTAGGTGGCGCTGACGCCGAAGCCCGCCTCGTCGGAGAAGAACTGGTCGTCGAGGTACGAGCCGCCGAGAATGGCATAGGCGCGCACCCGGAGGTTCGGCAGGCTCAGGCGCAGCGGCTTGAAGGCGGGGCCGATTGTCGCCTCCGCCGCCGTCGTGCTGAGCGTCTTGTCGCCGACCTGGCGCGTGCCATAGAAGGCGAGGCTGCTTTCGATCGCCGCTTCGTTCTGC
>DATKQA010000609.1:0-2134 GCA_035523835.1 Candidatus Sulfotelmatobacter sp. | reverse complement strand
GAGCTCGCGGACGTTGCCGGGCCAGCCATGCGCGAGCAGCGCCGCCTCGGCGGCGCGGCCGAAGCCGGCGAAGACCTCGCGCCCGAGTTCGCGCGTCATGGCGACGGCGAAGTGATTGGCGAGCAGCGGAATGTCCTCGCGCCGCTCGCGCAGCGGCGGGATGGTCACCACGTCGAAGGCGAGCCGGTCCAGCAGGTCGGCGCGAAAGCGGCCGCCGTCGGCCAAGGCCGCCAGATCGAGGTTGGTCGCGGCGATGACGCGCACGTCGACCTGCAGCTCGTCGTTGCCGCCGACCCGCTCGAAGGTGCCATATTCGATCACGCGCAGGATTTTCTCCTGCACGGCCAGCGAAGCGGTGGCGACCTCGTCGAGGAAGAGCGTGCCGCGGTCGGCCAATTCGAAGCGGCTCTGCCGGCGCCGCGCCGCGCCGGTGAAGGCGCCGGCCTCATGGCCGAAAAGCTCGCTGTCGAGCAGGCTTTCGGCCAGGGCGGCACAGTTCAGCTTGATGAAAGGCCGCTCCCAGCGCGGCGAAAGATAGGCCAGGCGGGCGGCGATCAGCTCCTTGCCGGTGCCGCGCTCGCCGATCACCAGCACCGGGCGGTCGAGCGGCGCCAGCCGCGAAACCTGGGCCAGCATGGCGCGGAAGGCCGGCGCCTCGCCGATCGGTGATGGCAGTTCATTCATGGTGGGTTATTTCACTATAATATGGCCAAAAATGCCATATAGATATCAACGGATTTGATGGCTCTGACTAATTATCTATTGAAATCAATGAATTATGAATTCACGCCGGATTGGCACGAACCATGCTTTTGCTGTCGCCGTACGGTTTTCCAAGGGAGCCGACCCATGAGCATCTTTTCCCGCCTCACCGACATCGTGAACTCCAACATCAATGCCATCCTCGATCGCGCCGAGGACCCGGAGAAGATCATCCGCCTCATCATTCAGGAGATGGAGGACACGCTGGTCGAGGTGCGCACCGCCGCGGTCCGCACCATCGCCGAGCGCAAGGAGCTGGAACGCCGTGTGGCGGGGCTGCAGCAGCAGCATGACGAATGGGAACGCCGTGCCGAGTTCGCGCTGACCAAGGGGCGCGAGGACCTGGCCAAGGGTGCCTTGATGGCCAAGGCGCGGGCGGCGGAGGCGCTGAAGCAGTTGGAGCGCCAGGTGGCGCAGATCGCCGAGGCGCTGGCCAAGCAGAACGACGATATCGGCAAGCTGCAGCAGAAGCTGGCCGACGCCAAGGCGCGCGAGAAGGCCATGGTGGCGCGGCACAAGTCGGCGGCCGGGCGGCTCAAGATCCGGGCCAAGCTCTACGACGAGCGCGTCACCGATGCCTTTGCCCGCTTCGAGCAGGTGGAGCGTTCGCTCGACGAGCTGGAAGGCAAGGTCGAGGCCTATGATCTCGGACGCAAGAAGAGCCTGGCCGAGGAGTTCTCCGGCCTCGAGACGGAAGCCAATGTCGAGCAGGAGCTCGCGGCGCTGAAAGAACGGCTCGGCAGCGGCAAGCCGAACGCCGGCTGATGCATAGAGGGGGTCATGAGAGTGATCGGCGCAATCATTCCGCTGGGCGCTTTCTGCATGGTGGTGATGATCGTGTGGATTCGTTCGCACTATCGCGCCATGCGCTACACCAGGCAGGGCCTCAGCGGCGAAGACGCCAGGAACCTGGCTGCACTCGGCGCCAGCGCCGATAGGCTGGAACGGCGCATCGACGCCTTGGAAAAGATCCTGGACACGGAAGTGCCGGGCTGGAGGAGCAGGACATGACGAGATGGGATCACGCCGCCTGGTTCGCCTGGCCGGACCGGCTCTATCGCGACGGCAACAACGGGCTGATCGCCGGCGTCTGCGCCGGCCTGGCGGAATATTTCGGCGTCCGCATCGTGCTGGTGCGCATCGTCGCGCTGCTCGGCCTCTGCTTCTTCGTCTTTCCGGTGCTGATCGCCTATGTTGCCCTTGCCCTCGTCCTGCCACGCCGGCCGCGCGTCTTCATGGCCGGCGCCGACGATTGGCGCGATCGGGCGGCACGGCGCCAGGAGCGGCGGCAACGCCGCTGGGAACGCCGCTTCGGCGGCGCCGGCTGGGGCAATTGGGGCCATTGGGATGCCGGCAGTTCCGATCCGCCGCC
>DATKQA010000608.1:0-3149 GCA_035523835.1 Candidatus Sulfotelmatobacter sp. | reverse complement strand
TCGTCCCTGAGCACGTTGCCGAGATTGTTGTGGGCGTCGGCATGATCGGAATCGAGTGCCAGGGCGCGCTTGAATTGCGCCGCGGCCATTTCGTAGTTGCCCTGGGCCATGAGGGCATTGCCCAGATCGTTGTGGTAGTTGGCATTGCCCCTTCCAAGCCGGATCGCGCGGCCGATCAATTCGACGGCATCGCCAAAACGCCCGGCCCGATGGGCGATCAGGCCGAGACAATGCAGACTGTCGGCATGCCGGGGGTCGGCCGCCAGGACCAGGCGGAGAAGCCGTTCGCCCTCGGCCAGCCGACCGGCGCGACAGTGCCGCATGGCCTGATCGAACAGTCCCTTGCCGTCAGAGACCTGCGCTCTTCCCTGACTCCGCATTGCCCGGCGTTGTCTACGGTTACTCAGAAAAGCCTCGGCGTCAGTGTGTAGGGGATGGTCGCCGGACGAAGTTTAGCCGACCTGGGGAGGCGCGCGAAAGCGGACAGGTCTTCTTCCGCGCAATGCCGGATCTCGCGTCAGGACAATGGAATAGAGCTTCCCGAGGTTGTTTTCATGGTCGATCCCGCGCCAACAAGGACGGTGTCCCCTGCGGATCGAGGGGCGGGTGCCGGCGCCGCGCGTATGGACGCCCATGGTGTCGGCGACGATGAGCGTGTTCGCCGTCCCCTCGCGCCGACCGCGCCTCGGGTCGCGCGGCAGGAATCAGGCATGCGGGGTGGAGGCCAGGACGAGAATCGAACTCGTGTACACGGATTTGCAGTCCGTTGCGTCGCCACTCCGCCACCTGGCCGCCCGTGGCACCGATCCGCCGCGCTGTATAGGGCGGCGCGGGGCGAGGGGTCAAGCGCCGCGCGCGGCCGGCCTGCCGCCCGGCCGGGCCGCCGTTTACCATGCGGCGCGCGCGGCCCGGCCAGCGATGCCTCGTTGTCGCCGCTGCCGCCATGCTATATAGAGGCCTTCGGGGTCAGCCGGATGGTTGCAGTATCGATGCCGACGAGCGATATGAGCGCCGCCCGGCGCAACATGGTGGATAGCCAGCTCAAGCCGAACAAGGTCGTCGACGCCCGCGTGCTGGCGGCGATGGCGACGGTGCCGCGCGAGCGCTTCGCGCCCGCGGCCTTGCAGGGCGTCGCCTATAGCGACGAGGACATTCCGCTCGGCCAGGGCCGCTATCTCATCGAGCCGATGGTGCTGGCCCGCCTGCTGCAGGCGGCGGAGATCGCCGGCGGGGAGAAGGTGCTGGCGCTCGGCGCCGGCACCGGTTACGGCGCCGCGGTCATGGCCCGGCTGGCGGCCCGCGTCGTCGCGCTGGAGTCCGACGCGGCGCTGGCGGGGCGCGCCCGCGGCCTGCTCGGCGAACTCGGCTGCAGCAACGTGGCCGTCGTCGGCGGCGCGCTCGAGGCCGGTTGTGCCGCCGAGGCGCCCTACGACGTGATCGTGCTCGAGGGCGCGGTGGAAAGCCTGCCCGAGGCATTGCCGCGCCAGCTCGCGCCCGGCGGCCGCCTGGTCGGCGTGATGCGCCGTGCCGGCATCGGCAAGGCGACGCTCTGCACCCGCCTCGATGACGGGCGCATCGCCGAACGTATATTGTTCGACGCGGCGACGCCGTGCCTGCCGGGCTTCGTGCGCCCGGCGCAGTTCGTTTTCTGAGTCGATAGTCCGTCGCGTGACCGAGGGGATGGGTTCATGAAGGCTTTGAGCGCGGTGAGCGCGATGCTCCTGGCGGGCGTTGCCCTGTCCCGGCCGGCTGTCGCCGAGACCATCGAGGACGCCATGGCCGCCACCTACAGCACCAATCCGACCCTGCTGGCGCAACGCTCGGCGCTCCGGGCGACCGACGAAGGCGCCTCGCAGGCCGGCGCCGGCTGGCGGCCGACGGTGCAGTTCGTCGGCAACTACGGCAAGGCGATCCAGTACAAGAACACGGTGGTCAACCTTTCCAACGGCGAGACCGAGCCGCTGTCGCCGAACGAGCAGACCTTGCAGCTCCTGCAGCCGCTCTATCTCGGCGGCCGCATCGAATCGCAGATCCAGTCGGCGGAAGCGCTGGTCAAGGCCGGCCGGGCACAGCTCGATTCGACCGAGGAGCAGGTGCTGCTGCAGGGCGCCACAGCCTTCATGGACGTGCTGCGCGACCAGGCCATCGTCGGCCTGAACAAAAGCAACGTGGAAGTGCTGCGCAAGCAGCTCGAGGCGACCCAGGACCGCTTCCGCGTCGGCGAGCTGACGCGCACCGACGTGGCCCAGTCCGAAGCGGCGCTGCAGGGCGCCATCGCCGCCCGCGTGCAGGCGGAAGGCAACCTGGTGCAGAGCCGCACCAACTATCTCCGCGTGGTCGGGCGGCTGCCGGAGAAGCTGGTGCATCCGACCGGCCTGCCGGAGCTGCCGACCAACGAGACGGATGCCACCGAGATCGCCTTCAAGGGCAATCCGGACCTGCTCAACGCGACCTACACCGAGGAATCGGCGGCCTACGACATCGACACCGCCTTCGGCGCGCTGCTGCCGTCGGTGTCGCTCGAGGGCGACCTGATCCGCGGCGAGGACCAGCAGGATCGCGACCTGGTGACCAAGCAGGCGCAGGTGCTGGCCAAGGTGACGGTGCCGCTCTACCAGTCCGGCGCGGAATACAGCGCCGTGCGCCAGAAGAAGGACGTCGACAGCCAGCGCAAGATGCAGGTGGCGATCACCCGCGACCAGGTGCGCCAGTCGGTAACCGCCGCCTGGGCGGCGTTCGAGACGGCGCGGGCCCAGATCGCCTCGCTGCGCGAGCAGGTGCGCGCCGCCGAGATCACCCTCGACGGCACCATCCAGCAGGCGCAGGTCGGCACCTCGACCACGCTCGACGTGCTGACCGCCGAGCAGGTCCGCCTGCAGGCGCAGACCAGCCTGGTCACCGCCGACCACGACGAATATGTCGCCGCCTATACGCTGCGCCAGACCATCGGCGAGCTCACCGCCAGGGCCATGGCGCTGCCGGTCACGCTCTACGATCCGACGGTGCACTACAACAACGTGCGCAAGCAGCTCTTCGGCACCACGCCTTCGGGTGAGTAGCGGCCGGAAAACCTCAAGCTGCCCGTTGCTTGCGCTGGCTTTTCCGGCGTCGCTGCCTTAGGGTTGGCGGCGCTTCGCGGTCGCCGCGCC
>DATKQA010000607.1:0-2374 GCA_035523835.1 Candidatus Sulfotelmatobacter sp. | reverse complement strand
CGGAAACGCGCTTCGACGTCGGGGCGCACCGCCTCGTGCCGCAGGTTGGCGTTCTGCGCCGGCGGCAGCGTTATCCGCTCCGGCGGCTTCGGCGCGCCGAGCGCCGCCAAGAGCCGCGCCGCCCCCGCCGGCGCGGCGATGTCCTCGAGCGTCGCGCGATGCAGGACGATGCCGCTCTGCCCGCCGAGCAGCCGGGCGTAATAGGCGGCGCGGGTGCGGATCTCCAGGATGTACCAGAGGCAGATGCCGTCGAGGCCGAGCGCGACCAGCCGTTCCGACTGCACCAGGTTCTTCGGATATTCCGGGTCGAGATACCACACCCACATATTGCCGCGGTTGTCGAAGTCGTGGCGGCTGCGGAAGCTCATCACCGTGTCGAAGGGATCGCGCTCCAGCATCACCAGATGCACGCGGCCGGCGGCAAGCAGCGGCGCGAGATTCTCGATCAGGCCGGACTTCATCAGCAGATGCGAGGTCTCGGCATAGAACGGCGCCGGCGCGGCGGCGATGCGCGCCAGCTTCTGCTGCCAGAAGCTCTGCACCTTCGGCACATTGCCGAGCGAGTTGAACAGGGTCATGTGCGAAATGTCCGGCGCGTCCACGCCGAAACGGTCCCAGCCCAGGATCTCGTGCTCGCATTCGGCGTCGGCCAAATTCTGCCGCAGCAGCTCGGCCAGGTATTTGGTGCCGCTGCGCCCGGTGGTCATGGTGAAAAGAAATTCCCGCGCCCGCGCCAACGACGGACCTCACCGGCTCGATGCTGTGATGCCGGCAACCGCCCGGGGCGGATCCACTGCTTAGGCCGGCCCCCTCGCTGCCCGACATGCCATGCACGCGAGAGCCGGGGAAACCCTGCGCCGCCGCGGCCGGGGCGGCATTGACCACGGGCGCCGCGGCGGGCATGGTCGGCGGACATGCCCGAATCGCACGTCTATTCCGCCGCGCTCCGCACGTCGATCGCCGAGCGCCTCGCCCGCTTCAACCATTTGCCGCCGGCCGCGTTCGCCGACCTGAAGCCGGCGGCCGTCGCCATCGCCATCGTCGGCCTGGAGGCGGGCGATCCCTTCGGCAGTCCCGGCGAAGCGGCCTTTCTCCTCACCCGCCGCGCGCCGCGGCTGCGCGCCCACGGCGGCCAATATGCGCTGCCCGGCGGCCGCGTCGATGCCGGCGAGAGCGCCGTCGCGGCGGCGCTGCGCGAACTCGAGGAGGAGATCGGCATCCGCCTTGCTCCCGATGCCGTGCTCGGCACGCTCGACGACTATCCGACCCGTTCCGGCTATCACATCACGCCGGTCGTCGCCTGGGTGCCGGCCGGCACGCCGGCGAAACCCAACCGGGACGAGGTGGCGCATCTCTACCGCATCCCCCTCGCCGTGCTGCAGCGCCCGGATTCGCCGGAGCATTTCTCCATCCCGGAATCCGACCGGCCGCTCATCCGCCTGCCGATGCCGATGCTGCATACCGAGATCAATGCGCCGACCGCGGTGATGCTCTATCAGTTCCGCGAGGTGGCGCTGGAGGACCGCGCGACGCGCGTCACCCACTTCGATCAGCCGGTCTTCGCCTGGCGCTGAAGCTCGCGGCCCGCCGCGGGCGGCGCGTTGACCAGCCAGCAGCCGACCGAGGCGACCGCCAGGCCGCCGGCCGCCAGGAGGCTCAAGCGTTCGCCGAGCAGCGCCCAGGCGAGCAGCGCGGCGGTGCCCGGCACGAGATAGAAATTCGCCGTGGTGCGCGCCGCCGTGCCGCGCGCCAGCATGGCGAAATAGAGTCCCATGCCGCCGAGCGAGACCATCAGCGTGTTCCAGGCGACGGCGGCAAAGGCCGCACCGGTCCATTCGGCGCGCGGCGTTTCCAGGAACGCGGTGCCGAGCCAGGCGACGAGCGTGGCGGCGACGAACTGCGCCGCCGCCCCCGGCAACAGCGGCACGCCGCGGCAATAGCGGCCGAAATAGAGCGTGCCGACGACGAGACCGAGCACGCCGACGAAGGCCAGCACCAGGCCCTCGAAGCGCGCCGCGCTTTCAAGCGCGGCCTGGCCGACCACGAGGCCGACGCCGATGAGCCCGAGCGCCAGGCCGAGCCACTGCCGGCGGCCCAGCGGCTCGTGCAGGAACACCAGGCCGCAGGCCGCCGTCAAGAGCGGCGTCAGCGACTGCACCAGCGCGATATGCGCCGACGGCGCCATGGTCAGGCCGACATGCGGCGCCATCAGCCCGACCGCGTTGAGGCAGGCGCCGGCGATGCCGCAATGCAGCCAGCGCCAGCCGCCGAGCGGCTGCCACGAGCGGCGGAGCAGCAGCATCAGCCCCACCAGCACCAGGGCGCAGCCGGTCATGCGCACGGCGACGAACAGGAGCGGCGAAAGATGCCGCAG
>DATKQA010000606.1:0-3079 GCA_035523835.1 Candidatus Sulfotelmatobacter sp. | reverse complement strand
GGTCTCGGCGATGGTCAGGCTCGAGGTCGGCTCGTCCATGATGACGACGCGGGCATCCAGCGACAGCGCCTTGACGATCTCCAGCAACTGGCGTTGCGCCAGCGACAAGTCGGCGACCGGCGTGCGGGCGCCGAAATCGACGCCGAGCCGCCGCAGGAGCGGCGTCACCCGGCTTTCCAGCGCCCGCCGGTCGATCAGCCTGAGCGGCCCGGCGAAGACCGGCTCGCGCCCGATCATGACGTTGGCCGCCACGTCGAGGTTCTCGAACAGATTGAGTTCCTGGTGCACGAAGGCGATGCCGGCGGCCATCGCCGCGCTGACGGTGAGCGCGGCAAGCTCGTTGCCGTCGATGCGGATGCTACCCTCGCTCGGCTCGACCACGCCGCCGAGGATCTTCATCAAGGTCGATTTGCCGGCACCGTTCTCGCCGATCAGCGCCAGCACCTCGCCGCGGCTGACGGAGAGGCTGGCGCGATCGAGCGCCCTGACGCCCGGATAGGTCTTGCTGACGCCGATCAGTTCGAGCAGCGGAGCGGCGGACGCGCCGTCCCGCCGCCCGATCGCATTGGTCGGCAAATCGTCTTCCGCAGCCTACTTCTTGCCCTGGCGTTCCTTGAGCTCGGCCCAGAAGGCGTCGACGTTGCTCTTGTCGATGATCCTGGTCGGCACGATGATCAGATGGTTGGCGGGGATGAAGGACTTGTCACCCTCCAGGTACTTCGCCATGTCCTTCATGCCCTGGTAGCCCCATTCGTAGGGCTGCTGCACCACGGTCCCGACGATGGTTCCCTCCTTCACGCCGCCGAGCGTGATCGGGTCCTCGTCGAAGCCGATGATGGTCACCTTGCCGAGCTTGTTCGCCTCCTTCAGCGCCTCATAGATGCGCGGCGTATTGTAGGAGTAGAAGCCGACCATGCAGTTGATCTCGGGATGGGCGGTGAGCGTGTCCTCGACATTGCGCTTGGCACGCGTCTGATCGATATCGTCGGCGCGGACGTCGACCAGCTCGATCTTCGATCCCTTGATCGTGTCGCGCACGCCCTCGATGCGCTCGCGGGCATTGTCGGCGCCAGGCAGGCCGACGAAACCCATGCACTTGCCGCCGTTCGGCATGGCCTTCAGCATGAGCTGGCCCGCCTGCTTGCCGGCGTCGGTGTTGCTGGAACCGATATAGGCGATGCGCTTGCTGTTCGGCGCGTCGCTGTCGGTGGTGAAGAGCGCGACCTGCGAGCCGATGCGGTTCAGCGCATCGCCCATGGTCTTCGGGTCGACGGCGCTGACCATGATGCCGGCGACGCCGGCGGCGACCAGGTCGTCCATCAGGCGTGTCTGAATCGCCGCCGAAGACTGCTCCGGATATTTGAAGACCAGGTTGTAGTTCGGCAGCTCGGCCTGCGCCTTCCGCACGCCGGCCTCGGCCGCCTTCCAGAAATCCGAAGCGCCGTTCACCACGAAGGCCAGCGTCTTCTTGTCCGCTGCGTCCGAACTGCCCGCCAGGCCGATCAGCATGACGACGGCGGCGCCTGCCAACAGCAATTGTCTCATCTTTTCCCTCCCTCGCTGGACCATCGGCGGCCGTCATTGCCCGGCCGGGTCTCTTGTTGCGTGATCATTGACCGCATCGGCCTCGATCAAATAATCATATTATTTGACAGCTAGCCAGAGGGCGGAGGCATCGTCAATGCCTCGTTTGCGCGAGCCGAAGGAAATACCGCGGGAAGCGGCTGCGAAAGTTCCGGACGGGACTTCGGCGCCGCTCCGCCGCTCACGTGCCACGCACGACCTGGTGGTCGGAGGTCTCGGCCGCGCCATCGTCGCCGGCCGATTCAAGGCCGGTGGCATGCTGCCCGACAAGGATGATCTCTGTGAGCGTTTCGGCGTGTCGCACACCGCCCTGCGCGAAGCCTTGCAGACCCTCGCCGCCAAGGGACTGATTGCCGCCCGGACCCGGATCGGTACCTGGGTGCTCGAGGCGCGGCACTGGAACATGTTCGATTCCGACGTGCTTGCCTGGCGCCTGGCCGAGGGTGCCGACCTGGATTTCGTCGCCAGCCTTTTCGAGGTCCGCCAGGCCTTCGAGCCGGTGGCCGCGGCGCTCGCGGCAAAGCGCCGCAGC
The DNA here is from genome assembly GCA_035523835.1 of Candidatus Sulfotelmatobacter sp. Taxonomy (GTDB): domain Bacteria; phylum Pseudomonadota; class Alphaproteobacteria; order Ferrovibrionales; family Ferrovibrionaceae; genus DASQHM01. The sequence goes on along the minus strand of DATKQA010000606.1, from coordinate 963 downwards.
GAGGCCGATCTCGTCGACCTCCGCCGGCAGGTCGCGGCCATGGTGGCCGCCGGTGGCGACAAGCAACGCTTCTCCGATGCCAACGCGGCGTTTCACCTTGGTGTGCTCGATGCCTCGGGCAACCCGATCATGCATTCGATCGGCGCGCTCATCGCCACGGCGCTTACCGCCGCCTTCGAACTGAGCGCGCCGACCGACGATCCCGTGCTGGAGGCGAACGCCTGCCGGCAGCATGCCGCGATCGTCGAGGCGCTGGCGCGACGCGATGCCCAGGCGGCGGCCGACGCCATGATGCAGGTCATCCGCCAGGGCTGGCTGACCTATACGAACGGTCCCGACCGACCGCTGGCCAAGCTGTCGCTCAAGACGTTTTCGAAGAAGGGCAGGCGCCGGCGCGGCAAGATCGCGTCGGTCTAGAGCCGTCCCCGCACCAACCTGGCGCCAGCCACCAGGGCATGCAGCTTGTCGCGCGCGAAGGCGCGGGGCAGGGCGGAAAAGCCGCAATCCGCGGTGACCCAGAGGCGTGCGGCCGGGACATGCCGCAGCACCTGCTGGATGCGGCGGGCGACGTCATCGGCGCTTTCCAGATGGAACGACTTCACGTCGATCACGCCGGCGGCGATCTCGAAACGCTCGGCCAGCCGGGCGAGACAGTCGACCTCCGCCATTTCGCGATTGGCGAATTCCAAAACAAGCTGCCGGCAAGGGATCGCCTCGATGGCCGGGAACAGGCGCGACAGCCGGCGGTCGCGTACCGGCCGGCCGGCGTTGTTGCCAAAGCAGATGTGCACGGCATGATGGCCGAGGAGGCCGGCCAGCGTCTCGCCGATCACGGCGGCGCCTTCGGCCAGCGACAGGCCGTAGGGCGGCTTGGCGAAGCCGGGTTCGTCGAGCTGGATCAGGTCGGCGCCGGCGGCGGCGAGCGCCGCCACTTCGCGGCGCACGATCCCGACCAGCGCGCGC
>DATKQA010000605.1:0-3148 GCA_035523835.1 Candidatus Sulfotelmatobacter sp. | reverse complement strand
CCGCCAACCTCTTGGGCGGCGTGGAGGGTCAGGGCTTCAAACAGCTGATGACCACCTTCGAAAGCGCCCGCATCCAGACCGCGGGCCGTGCGATCGGCGTCGGCCAGGCCGCGCTTGACGTCGGCCTCGCCTATGCGCTGGAGCGGCGTCAGTTCGGTGTTTCGATCATCGAGTTCCCGCGCGTGGCCAACAAGCTGGCGATGATGGCGGCCGAGCTGATGGGCGTGCGCCAGCTCACCTATTTCGCGGCTAGGCGCAAGGACGAGGGCAAGCGCTGCGACCTCGAGGCGGGCATGGCCAAGCTGGTGGCGGCGCGTGTCGCCTGGGCCGCGGCGGACAATGCGCTGCAGATCCACGGCGGCAATGGCTTCGCCGTGGAGTATGTCGCCAGCCGCCTCTTGGCCGACGCGCGCATCCTCAACATCTTCGAGGGCGCCGCCGAGATCCAGGCGCAGGTGATCGCGCGCGGCCTGCTGGGCGGACGGAACTGAAGCAGCCGCCGCGCCGGGGCGGCGGCCGCAACAAATCTGTCGCCGTTCCGTCATACGATCCGCGCGCATCTGAGCATATGATCCGGCCCGCGGCTGGATCGGGGGAGAGGAGTTGTTCCGTGCGCAAATTTCTGATCGGACTGAGCGTCGCCTGCGCCGTCGCGGGCCTGCTGCCGGAGGCGGCGCTGGCCGCCGCGCCGCAGCCGCACAACGTGATCCTCTTCGTCCCCGACGGGCTGCGCGCCGGGATGGTGAAGCCGGAGACCGCGCCGGTGATGGCCGAGCTCCGCGACGAGGGCGTCGCCTTCCGCAACAGCCACTCGCTGTTCCCGACCTTCACCACGCCCAACGCTTCGGCGATGGCCACCGGCCACTATCTAGGCGACACCGGCGACTTCAGCAACACGATCTATACCGGCTATCCCGTCCCCGGCGCCGGCAGCTCGGTGACGCCATTCCTGGAGAGCGACCCCGTTCTCGGCGACGTCGACGAGCATTTCACCGGCGATTACCTGGACGAGGTGACGATCCTGAAGGCGGCGCGCGCCCAGGGCTTCAACACCGCCACCGTCGGCAAGCTCGGCCCGGCGCTGATCTTCGACCACACGGAGCGGACGGGGCAGCAGACCGTGGTGGTGGACGACTCCACCGGCTCGAAGAACGGCATTCCCCTGGCGCAATGGGTGAGCGACGGGATGACCGCCGCCGGCCTGCCGCTCGCCGCGCCGAGCCGCGGCGACAACGGCAAGGCCGGCAACGCCACCACGCCCGGCACCAAATCCGCCAATGTGGAGCAGCAGAACTTCTTCGCCGACGTCATGACCAAGGTCGTGCTGCCGAAATTCAAGCAGGACAGGAAGCCCTTCGTCGCCGTCTTCTGGTCGCGCGATCCCGACGGCTCGCAGCATAACCAGGGCGACAGCCTTAACCAGCTCACCCCCGGCATCAACGGCCCGACCTCGCTGGCGGCGATCCGGAACGCCGACGACGATCTCGGCCTCATCCGCCAGGCGCTGGCGAGCCTCGGGCTCGACAAGACCACCGACGTCATCGTCAGCGCCGACCACGGCTTCGCCACCATCTCCAAGGAGAGCAGGACCAGCCCCGCCGCCAAGGCGAGCTATGCCGATGTGCCGGCGGGCTTCCTGCCGCCCGGCTTTCTCGCCATCGATCTGGCGGCGGCGCTCAACCTGCCGCTCTGGGATCCCGATCAGGGCAATGCCGCGGTCACCGCCGGCTCGCACTCCAAATTCTCGAACGGCGTCATCGGCAGCGATCCGCAGAAGCCGCAGGTGGTGGTGGCGGCGAATGGCGGCTCGGATCTCGTCTATCTGCCGAAGCCGGTCGCGCCGGGCCTGACAAAAAAGGTCGTGCGGGCGCTGCTGGCGCAGGACTATGTGAGCGGCCTCTTCGTCGACGAGAGCCTCGGGCAATTCTCCGGCACGCTGCCGCTCGGCGCCATCAATCTCAAGGGCACCGCGCTGACGCCGATGCCGGCGATCGCCGTCAACTTCCGCAGCTTCTCCACCGGCTGCGCCGATCCCCTGCTCTGCACCGCGGAGATCGCCGACACCGGCCTGCAGCAGGGCCAGGGCATGCATGGCAGCTTCAGCCGCGCCGAGACCAACAACTTCATGGCGGCGATCGGACCGGACTTCAAAGTCGGCTATGTCGACGGCGCGCCGGTCAGCAACGCGGATGTCGGCAAGACGGTGGCGGCGATCCTCAAGCTCAGGATCGCCGCGCACGGCAAGCTGATCGGCCGCGTCATGAGCGAGGCGATGCCCGGCGGCAAGGAGCCGGCCCATGTCGCGCGGACCCTGCGCTCGGCGCCGGCGGAGGGCGGGCTTCGCACCGTGCTGCGCTACCAGGAAGTCGGCACGACCAAGTATTTCGATGCCGCCGGCTTCCCGGACCGCACCGTCGGCCTGAGCGACGCTCCGGTCGGGCAGACCGCGCACAAATAGGGACGCCGGCGCACCCTGCCCAACGATTCGATGAATCGGGGGCGCGCGAGTTGCAGGCTCAACACGTGGAACTAGAACAGTCGCGGAGCGACAATAGCGAAAATTTGTAATCGACCGCAGTCCGCATGGCACCGTCAAGCGATCTTAGGCTTCTCTTAGGATCGCTCGGCATACCACTGCATATGCTTCGCGTTGTCGCCTGCATCTCCGAGGAGCACGACATCCGGCTGGTGGTCCTCGCCGGCCTGATCTGCCTTTTCGCGTGCTACACCGGATTCAGCCTCGTCGCGCGGGCGCGCGCCGCCCAGGGCATTACCGGCGTGAAGTGGCGCCTGGCTGCCGCCCTCGTCATGGGGTGCGGCGTATGGGCCACGCATTTTCTCGCCATGCTGGCTTTCCGGCCCTCGCTGCCGATGGGCTATGACGTCGGCCTGACCGCGCTCTCGCTGGCGACGGCGGTGGCGATCATCGCCGCCGGCCTCATGGTGACGGCCTACCTCACGGCCATGCCAATGCTCGGTGGCGCGATCGCCGGCGCCGGCATCGGCGCGATGCATTATCTCGGCATGGCCGCTCTCCTGATACCGGCGCGGGCCTCGTACGACGCCCACTATGTCGCGGCGTCGCTCCTGATCGGCATGACCTTTGGAGCGCTGGCCGCCCACGTATCGTTCGGCGGGCTGGGAACGC
>DATKQA010000604.1:0-5543 GCA_035523835.1 Candidatus Sulfotelmatobacter sp. | reverse complement strand
GCGACGGTCCAGGGCATGTATTCCACCGTCAGGCCGTTCGGGCAGGCGGCGATGAGGTGGACGAGAAGCTCCGGCATGATGTGGCTGACCACCGGCATGTTGAAGGCCTCGGCCATGCCGGCGATCTTCATGAACGGCGTGATGCCGCCGGCCCGGATCGCGTCGATCATGACGATATCGACCGAACGGGCCTCGATCATGTGGCGGAACGGCATGATGCCCCAGACATATTCGCCGCCGGCGACCGGCGTCTTCAGTGCCGCGGTGACGCGGGCGAGGCCCTGATAGTCGTCGGCGAGGGTGACGTCTTCGAGCCAGAACAGGCCGGCATCCTCGACGCGGCTGCAGATATCGATGGCCTGTTCCGGCCGCCAGCGCTGATTGATGTCGCACATCAGCTTGATGTCCGGGCCGATCGCCTCGCGCACCAGGCGGACGCGGCGAATTTCCTCCGCCGGCGGCGGGTTGCCGGGGAGCGCCATCTGCGTCTTCATTTCGGTAAAGCCCTTCCGCACCAGCCGGTGGGCGGCTTCCTGCGCCTGATCATGCGTCAGGCCGCGGCGCAGCGAGCCGGAGGCATAGGTGGCGATGCGCTCGCGATGGCCGCCGAGCATCTGCCACAAGGGCTGGTCCGCCGCCTTGCCCTTGATATCCCAGAGTGCGATGTCGATAGCGGCGAGCGCCAGCGTGAAGATGCCGCCGGGCCCGCAGGAATCCCAGTTGCCTTCGTTGAGCCGGGTGGCGATCCGCTCATGGCGGAGCGGGTCCTCGCCCACAGTCAGCGCAGCGAGGTCTTCGACCGCGGCATGCAGGCTTCGGGTCAGCTTGCCGCCCCAGAGCGTCAGTCCGATGCCCTCGATGCCGCTGTCGGTGCGCAGCCGCAGGATGACGATCGGCCTGGTGCGGCCGGCTTCCTCCGGCATGTCGGCCAGCGGATCGTCTTCCGGAATGTTCAAGATCGTGGCTTCGTAGCCGGTGATCTTCATGGCGTTTCCTCCGCTGGCGGCTGCGGCACGAGCCTAGCACGGCGTGCACCGTTGCGCCGCGCGACAGGCAAACGGCGGCCGAGCCAATAGGAATTATTGGCCACGATCGGAACGATTCGGCGGCAAAAAGCTTTCTCCCGCATGAACGCTGCCGCGCGCCGACCCGGCGTGCGGCGGTGCCGTGGATCGAGGAGAAGTTGATGCGAGACAGCGGCTGTCGCAAGTTTCTCAGGCCTTCGCTGCTGGCCAGGACGATTGCCACCGTGCTCCTGGCGCTGGTCGTGACCGGCTGCGTGGTCGAGGCGGGCGTGCCCCACCGCGAACATTGGCACGGCTGGCACGAATGGCGCTAAGGCGGGAGAACAGGATGAAGAAGATGCATCCGGCCGTTCCGGCGCTGCTGGCGTCCGCGATGGTGGGCTTGTGCGTGACGCTCGCATCCGGCGCGGCGCCGGCGGACGAAACCAACCATTTCCTCGGCCGCTGGCACTGGAACAGGGCGAAATCGACACTGGCGCCCGGCGATCCCACGCCGCAGGACGTGAAGGCCAGCATCGTCAGCGCCGACAACGGCCATATCAAATGGACCGCCGACGTGACCGACAACCAGGGTAAGCGGCATATCGAGACCTTCGATGGCAAGCCCGACGGGACTTTCTTTCCCGTGGTGGGTGCCGGCCATGACGTGACCGCTGCCTTCACCATCGGCAATGGCGCGCTGCAATCGACCTTCAAGGGCGCCAACGGCGCATCGGATTCGCAAAGCTGCACCGTTTCGGCCGACGACAAGGAGATGACCTGCCGCGGCACCTGGACCGATGGAAAGAGCAAGAGCGAGCATTACATCGACGTCTACGACCGCACCTAGGCTGGCGCGCCGGCGGGTTCGCGCTCTTCATCGCGTGACCGGCTAGGTTGGACTCGCCCTTTTCTGGTCAGCAAACACCGTCACCGGCGGCGCAACCTTGCCGGTCATGAACGCGTCCAAATACAATTTCCCCAGTGAATTCATCACGATCGGCGATCGCGGTGCGGCGAACCCCGAGCGGATATTGTCCTTAACCTCCTGAATGGAGGGTGCGGAGGCGTCTTCGTCCCCTGCGATGCCAGCCGCCGCGGCAGCACTGAAGAAAACTCCGGCATAATAAAGTCGGGTTAGCGAACGCACTTGCGCCAATCTTTCAGAAAGGAAATTCTCCGCCCTGCTTTTCTGCCAATTCCGAACGAGCAGATTTTCAAGATCTGGCGTCGGCGCGAAGTTGTCCAGCGCTATCGCAAGATCTACAAGCGGATCATTGAGATAGGCCGACTCCCAGTCAATGCACCATAGACGCGATCCGTCATATAAAATATTGCCCGGGACTGGATCATTGTGGCTGGAAGTCAAACCATCATCCCAAACGTAAGAATGCCGAATGATGGCCAGACGATCGGAGGCGGCATTTAAAATCCCCTCGGCGAAGAGGCCTGTTTGGCATACCCATCGCCAAAGACGCCCTACCATCTCGGGATAGTCAATGAAGCGTGGAAAGAGCTTGGTTTTCCCGACACGCCCCAAAAGCTCACCAACTGCTTCGGCCAAAGCAGGCGACCCGCCGGGGAATTCGGAAAGCGGTTTCTCGTCAACGAAATCCATAACTGCAACCCGGCTTTCGCTGTCGATAAAATGGACCTTCGGGGCAATCCCGGCCTCTGACGCAATCCACATGGACTCGTACTGATATGGGTTTCGCAGCGGGCTGGCAGCGCCTTCGACCCTGACGAGATAACTTCGGCTGCCAACATCGACACGATACGGGTACGCGCCCGAGATGCCGCCTCCGAGCAACGCCATGCGGTCAGGCGATATTGAACCAAAGGCCGCTTTCAGGGCGGCGCGTGCCTTATCCAAGCTTTCGCCGGCAGCCGGAGAAAGGCGGCTAGTCATGGTGGATTATGTCCCACACGTGCCAGTCGGCACCTACGCCATGAAATTTAGCGGAGCCATCCATCTACGTCAGCTTTCCTCCGGCCGCTTCCGTAACCGGACCGGCGGCTTCCCCCCCGATGCGCCCATCGTGGCGGGTACGATGGCGGTCGAGCCAATGCCGCTGCCGCCGATCTGCGCCTTGGCCCTGGCCGCCAGCGCGTCCTTTCGCCGAGGCCCGCCGCCGGGGCTGTTCGCGTGCACGGCCTCGAACTCCACGCCTTTCTCGCGAAGGGCGATCTGCACTTTCTGCACATAGGGCGAAAGCGGGGCTTGACCATGTCGGGCTCTCCGAGCGGACGGCACAATCCGAGTGGCATGCGACACACTTTGCCATCTCGCCGCTTTGTCGGCGCTCGCCCGACCGGCTAGGCTCGAAGGCGGGCTTGCGATCCGCATGCCGATCTTGGCGGGAGGGGGAAATGTCATTGATCGCGGTGACGGCGCGTCACGCCAGGTCCGCTCTGGCCTTGCTGGCGGCCGTCGGCATCGTCTTGGCGGCAGACGCCGCCCGGGCCGCCGGTTTGCCCGCGCAGATCGGCGCCCAGGTTGCGCTCGGCAGGAACCTGACCGGCGACAGTTGTGCGCTCCGCACCGTGAGCCCGGGCGCCTTCGGCGACAAGGCCGAACGCCACATGATCTTCTGCCAGGGCTGGGAACAGCCGAGCGGCCAGCTCGTGCGCATGCCGGCGGCGGCGCGGACGGCGAAATACTGGATCGAGGAAAGCGGCTGGGTGCGCTTCTTCGCCGGCGACGGCCGCTGCGATGCCACCCAGCCGCAATCGCTGGTGCCGGGCATGGAGGTGCTCATGCGCCGCTGCACGGCGCCTTCCGGCCTGGTCCGTCTGCTCATCGTGGCCAAAGGCAGCGAAGGCTTCTATCTCGCCGATTTCCTGCCCACCAACGCACCTCTGGTCGAACGCGCCATCCTCGCCGCCGACGGCAAGCGGCCCCTGGATGCCGGCCCGGCGGAAGGCTCGCGCATGGCCAATATCCGCGCCGTCGAGGCGCTCGTCGGGCGCAATGGTCCGCTGGTCTCGGTCAACGACTACGGCGCCTTCCGCAAGCTGTTCGAGCTCGGTGTCGACGAGACCGACGCACGTTTCTATCGCCGGTCCGAACTTGCCTTCCGGCGCGCGCTGGATTTGCAGGAACGCCTGTTCGGACCGCAGAACCCGGGTCTCGCCGAAACCTTGCGCTGGATCGCGCTGGCGGTGAACAACGAACGGCGCCGCGACGCCGCCAGCGAGCTGATCGAGCGCGCCGAGCCGCTGGTGAAAAAATCCGGCGATCCCAGCCTGATTGCCGAGCAACTCATCGCCCGTTCCTATATCGCCGGATCGCGCGACCCGGATGCGGAATTGCGCTACGCCCGGCAGGCCGCCCAGGGCCTCAATCCGGCGGTTCCCGCGCAGAAGGGCGCCGCGGCGGACGCCAACTATGCGCTGGGGCTCGCGCTCACGCGCCATGACCTGACGGCGGCCGAGGCGCCGCTTCGACGTTCCATGGAGTTCTTCGCGCAATACAGAGGCGCCGACTACGTCTGGACCAACCGCTCCCGCTTGCTGCTGGCAAAGACGCTCATCGCGGAAAAGAAGCTGCCGGAAGCGAAGCCGCTCATCGACCAGGCCGAGGCCAGCGCCGAACTGCTCTACGGCCGTACCATCTGGTGGGCCAATGCCAAGGTCGTCGAGGCCCAGTACGACATCGCGGCGGGCAACGATGCGGCGGCGCTCGAAGCCTTCCGCGCCTTTATCGGCGTGGCGAGCCACGAACAGTTCACCTGCTATTTCTATCCCTGCACGAGCGCCTATATCGACCTCCTGCTGCGCCTGGCGGCGGGCGATGCGCCGCGCCGCGCCGCGCTTCTCGCCGAAGCTTTCCTCGCCGCGCAGTTCACCGAATCCGGGGTGACCAGCAGCGCCATCCGCCAGCTCGCCGCGCGCGTCGCCGCCGACGATCACGGCATCGAGGAAGTCACCCGGCGCCAGCAGGATCTGTCGGAGCAGGTGCAGCGGCTGCGCGCCGAATTGTCGGACGAGATCGTCAAGCCGGCCGACCGGCGCGACCCGGCGCACGAGGCGCAATTGAAGAAAGCGCTCGCCGACGCCGTCGCCGCGATCGATGCGCAGGAACTGGAGCTGCAGTCGAAGTATCCGCGCTATGCCCAGTTGGTCGGCCGCAAGACGGTTGGTGCGCGCGATGCTTTCGCGCTGCTGCGGCCCGGCGAGGGCATCCTGCTCTATGCCGATTTCGGCGCCAAGGGCTACAGCTTCCTGCTGCACGACGGCCGCATCGAGGCGCGCACGGTCGCCATTTCCAGCAACGACCTGGTGGATCGCGTCGTGCTGCTGCGCGCCGGGCTGGAGGCGGAGGGCGGCAAGGTGCCGCCCTTCGATCTGGCGGCCAGTTATGCGCTGTTCAAGGACCTGTTCGGGCCGCTGCTGCAACAGGCCCGGGGGCTCAAGCGGCTGGTTGTCGTGCCCACCGGGGCGCTGCTCAGCCTGCCGCCGGAAGTGCTGCTGACGGCGGCGCCCCAGGGTGCCGGGAACTATGGCGCCGCGCCGTGGCTGGTGCGCAGCTACGCCGTT
>DATKQA010000603.1:0-2302 GCA_035523835.1 Candidatus Sulfotelmatobacter sp. | reverse complement strand
TTCGTGCTATAATCCCCGCATAACGCATCCAAAAAATATGGGGTATGCAATGGCGCAAACCATTTTGGTCGTCGAGGACGACCCGACGCAGCGGCGCCTGCTAGAGGCGCTGCTCGCCCGCTTCGGCTACGAGGGGATTTCGGTAAGCGGCGGCGAGCGCGCCATCGAGCTTCTGCTGACGCCGCAGAACCGCATCGATTTGGTGCTGCTCGACCTGGTGATGCCCGACCTCGGCGGGCTCGAGGTGCTGGAGCGCATCCGCCCGCACCGGCCGCACCTGCCGGTCGTGGTGCTGACGGCGCATGGCGGCGTCGACATGGTGGTCAAGGCGATGCGGGCCGGCGCCAGCGACTTCGTGGTCAAGCCGGCGAACCCCGAGCGGTTGCAGGTCTCGATCGAAAACGCGCTCAAGCTCGGCGTGCTCTCGGGCGAACTGTCGCGGCTGACCCGCCGCATGGCCGGCGAGCTCAAGTTCGGCGACATGATCGCGGCCAGCAGCGGCATGCGCCGCGTGGTCGATCTCGCCCGCCGTGCCGCCGCCTCGACCATCCCGGTCCTGATCGAGGGCGAAAGCGGCGTCGGCAAGGAACTGGTCGCCCGCGCCATCCAGGGCTCGAGCGAACGCGCCGGCAAGCCGCTGGTCACGGTGAATTGCAGCGCCATGCCGGAAAACCTGGTGGAGAGCATCCTGTTCGGCCATGAGCGCGGCGCCTTCACCGGCGCGGTCGACCGGCACGTCGGCAAGTTCCAGGAAGCCAACGGCGGCACCTTGTTCCTTGACGAGATCGGCGAGTTGCAGCCGCATATCCAGGCCAAGCTGCTGCGCGCCCTGCAGCAGGGCGAGATCGAGCCGGTTGGCGCCGGTCAGCCGATCAAGGTGGACATCCGGCTGATTTCCGCCACCAACCGCGATCTTGCCGAGATGGTGCGCACCGGCAGCTTCCGCGAGGATCTCTGCTACCGCCTCAACGTCTTCTCCATCGTGGTGCCGCCGCTGCGCGAGCGGCGCGACGACATCGCGCCGCTGCTGGAACATTTCGTCGCCGCCTTCGCCGCTTCTGAAAGCAAAGCACTGCGCCGGGTCTCGCCCGAGGCGATGCAGCTCCTCACCGCCTACAACTGGCCGGGCAATGTCCGCCAGTTGGAGAATGCGGTGTTCCGCGCGGTGGTGCTGTGCGAGGGCGATGTGCTGACGCCGGGCGATTTTCCGCAGATCGCCCAGGCCATGGGCGTGCAGCAGAACGGCGGTGGCGGCCGACGCGACGGCGCGGTCTCGGTGCTCGACAACGGCGGCGGCGTGCGCCGCCTGGCCGAGGTCGAAGGCGACATGATCCGCCTGGCGCTGCGCCAATACCGCGGCCAGATGTCGGAAGTGGCGCGGCGGCTCGGCATCGGCCGCTCGACGCTGTACCGCAAGGTGCGCGACCTCGGCATCGAGGTGCGGGAGCCGGCCTGACTCCCTCTGGAAATTGCCGGTCCGGCACCTCATCTAGCGGCTATTGCCGGGGCTCTCCCCCGGGAAAGGGAGCCATGATCACGCGTCGCATCTGGCTGGGCCTGGCGGTGACCGCGCTCGTCGCCAGTCTCGCGATCCTGCTGCCGAATTTTGCCGATGCGCGCGCCGGTTTTGGCGGCAGCTTCGGCAGCCGCGGCATGCGTACCTACTCGATGCCGCCGCCGAGCGCGACCGCGCCAGGCTCGGCTTCGCCCATCACCCGATCCATGACGCCGCAACCCAACACAACCTATCCGCAGGGCGGCCCGCAATATGGCCCGGGGCGCTACTACTACCCCGGCGGCTTCATGTCCGGCCTGTTCGGCGGCCTGCTCGGCGCCGGCATCGGCGGCCTCCTGTTCGGACACGGCTTTTTCGGCGGCATCAACGGCTTCGGCTCGGTGCTCGGCCTGCTCCTGCAGTTCGGCCTCATCTACCTGCTGATCCGCTTCGCCCTCGGCCTTTTCCGCAGCCGGGCCGCGCCGTCCTACAACGGGCCGGGCTACAGCGGCTCCCGCGTCATCGATGCGCCCTATGCCTACGTGCCGGAGACACCGGCGCGCGTGGACCATGGCGGCACGGCGCTGCCGGGTTCCCGTCCGCTCGAACTCACGCCGGACGATTTCAATCAGTTCGAGGCTTTGCTCAGCCAGGTGCAGGGCGACTGGAGCCGCGGCGACCTCGCCAGCCTCCGCCGCCACGTGACGCCGGAGATGCTGTCCTACTTCAGCGAACTGCTGGCAGCGAACGCCAGCCGCGGCCGGGAGAACCACGTCGAGCAGGTGCGGCTCGAACAGGGCGACCTGT
>DATKQA010000602.1:0-4612 GCA_035523835.1 Candidatus Sulfotelmatobacter sp. | reverse complement strand
GGCGGCAATTTTGACTGGGAGAAGCACGCCGATCGCTTTCCCATGCTGAACCAGCCGGACCCGAGCTACCACGGCGCCGTCTGGACCCAGGCGGTGAAGCCGCTCGGGCCGATCGCCTATATCCTCAAGGCGCGGGTGACGCTGCTGCGCGACATCGGCGCCGCCATGAGCCCGTTCAACGCCTTCATGTTCATCCAGGGACTGGAGACCCTGGCGCTCCGCATGCGCCAGCACTGCGCCAACGCCATCGCCGTCGCCAAACACCTGAAGGAACATCCCAAGGTCACCAGGGTGATCTTCCCGGGCGCGATGAGCGGCGAGGCGAAGCGGCGCGCCGACGCCTATATGAAGGGCGGCTATGGCGGCCTGCTCGGCTTCGAGCTCAAGGGCGGCCGCGACGCCGGGCGGCGCTTCATCGACGCGCTGAAGATGTTCTATCACGTCGCCAACATCGGCGACGCGCGGAGCCTCGCCATCCATCCGGCCTCGACCACCCACTCGCAGCTTTCGCCCGAGGAGCAGCTTCAGACCGGCGTCACAGACGGCTACGTGCGGCTGTCGCTCGGCATCGAGCATATCGACGATATCATCGCCGATCTCGACCAGGCGCTGGCGGCGGCCTAGGCGTTCACGCCGCGCTGCCGGCGGCCAGCCGCTGCAGCCAGGCCTGCACGCGCGCATCGTCGCAGACGGTGACGTTGAAACGCATCCAGGGCGAGCGCTCCAGGTGCGGCCGGAAGACCGCACCGGGCGCCAACATGAAACCGTCGCGTTGCGACGCTTCGGCCAGCGCCAGCGAATCCTCGATGTGCGGAAAACGCGCCCAGACGAACATGCCGTCGGCGGGTTCGGCGAAGAGCTGCAGGCCGACGCGCTCGAAGGCCTGCACCACGTTGCGCCTCGCCTCGCCTAGCCGCTCATGCAGGCCGGCCAGGTGCTTGCGATAGTGCCCGTCGACCAGGATCAGGTAGATGAGCCGCTCGGTGAATTGCGAGGTGGTGATGCTGGTCAGCATCTTGATGTCGGCGAGTTCGTTGGCGATGGTTTCGGCGCAGGCGACGAAGCCGACGCGCAGGCTGCCTGACAACGTCTTGGAGAAGCTGCGCACATAGATCACGCGGCTGAGCTGGTCGAGCGTGGCCAGGCGCGGCGTGGCCTTGGCTTGCAGGTCGCAGAATATGTCGTCCTCGACGACGAAGAAATCGTGCCGCTCGGCCGCCTGCAGCACCTTGAAGGCGACGTGCGGGCTCATGTCGGTGCCGGTCGGATTCTGCATCGCCGACTGGGTGAAATAGACTTTCGGCCGGTGCGTCGCCGCCAGCTTTTCCAGCACGGCGACATCGGGCCCGTCAGGGTTGCGCGGCACCGCCAGCATGTCGACGCCCTGCAGGCGAAGATTGCCGAACATGTTGTAGTAGCCGGGATCGTCGACCAGCGCGGCATCGCCGGGCTTGAGCAGGTAGCGGATCGCCAGCTCGAGCGCCTGGCTCGCGCCCTGGGTCAGCAGGATCTGGCCGGGGTGCGCGGTGATGTCGAGCGCCCCCAGCAGCAGCGCGAGATGTTCGCGCAGCGGCAGATAGCCGAACGGATGGCCGTATTCGAGCAGATAGGCGCCGTTCCTGCGTGCGAGCGTGTTGAGCCCCTGGCGGATGCCGGTTTCGTCGAGCCAGGAATTCGGCAGCCACGGGCCGCCGGCGAGAACGGTTTCCTCGCCCGCGTCGAGCAGGCGGCGAATGAGCCAGACCAGCTCCTCGTTGCGCTTGTGATTGTCGGATGGTCCCGGCTGCACCGCCTTGGCAGACCCGGTGGCGGTGTAGAAGCCGGCGCCGCGCCGCGACTGCAGATAACCCATGGCGACCAGGCGGTCGTAGGCCTCCACCACGGTGAAGCGGCTGACATTGTGGCTCTCGGCGAAGCTGCGAATCGACGGCAGCTTGGTGCCCGGCCGGAGTTGCCGGTCGTCCACCAGCCGCTTGATGCCGGCGACGATCTGCTCGGCGAGCGGTTGATGGCGCTTCGGGCTGATGCTCAGGGAAAGCATGCCGGCTCCCGGTTGCGGCGGCTTGGCCCGGTTTCGTGACCGGTACAGTTACGGCAACAGACAGCAAAACTGTCTATTACTGTATCGATCAGTGTTCGGCACGATACGGCGGCTGTCAAGCGGGCACCGGCCGGCGCCGGGCCGGCGTCGCCGCTGCGGTCTTGTCAAACAAGGAGAATGCCATGCCCCTTATCCAGGTTCGTGTCATCAAGGACGTGTTCAGCAAGGAACAGAAGCGCGAGATGATCAGCAAGCTGACCGATGCCATGGTCGCGATCGAAGGCGAGGCCATGCGCGGCGTCACCTGGTGCGTGGTCGAAGAGGTGGAGAGCGGCGACTGGGGCATCGGCGGCAAGGCGCTCTCGACCGCCGACGTGCAGGCGCTGGCGCGCGGCAAGGCTGCGTGACGGCGCGGCCGCGCGCCGCACCGAAAGGATGGTGAAACCGGCCCGGGCGCCGCGGCGAGGCGCCCGGGCCGTTCGCTTGCCGCCGTCGGCGCGAGCCGGCATCCGACGACACATCTGGCGACACCGACGTTGCCTCCGGCCCGGCCGCTGCCCCTATACTGGCGGCTTCGGCGTCGCAGGCGGGAGCAGGGCGGTGAGTTACGAGAAACCTTTTGCCGGCTTGAAGGTGGTCGACCTGGCCCAGGGCATCGCCGCGCCCTATTGTTCCATGCTGCTGGCGCAGTATGGCGCCGAGGTCATCAAGGTCGAGCCGATCGAGGGCGGCGATTGGACGCGCGGCCTCGGCGTCATCTATGGCGAGCACACCGCCTATTCCATCGTCGGCAATCTCGGCAAGCGCAGCATCGCCCTCGACCTGAAGTCGGCCAAGGGCAAGGCGGTGCTGTGGCGCCTGCTGCAAGGCGCAGACGTCTTCCTCGAGAGCTTCCGCAGCGGCGTCATCAAGCGCCTCGGCTTCGACTACGAAACCGTGGCGGCGCGCGAGCCGCGCATCATCTATCTCTCTGTCTCCGGCTTCGGTCAGAGCGGGCCGCTGGCCGAGCGGCCGGCGATGGATCCGGTGCTGCAGGCCTATGGCGGGCTGATGGCCGACAACAGGGGCGAGGACGGCCTGCCGCACCGCGTGCCGGTCATCCTGGTCGACATGAGCACGGCGCTTTACGCCTTCCAGGCCGTCTCCGCGGCGCTCTATGCCCGTCGCGACGAGCCGCGCGGGCGCTACATCGAAACCAGCCTGATGCAGGGTGTCGCCTCGCTGCAATCGATCCGCATGATGGCCATGCATCTCGAAGGCGGCGTGATGCGGCCGGGCGGGGCGCCGGGCGGCGTGTTCCAGACCGCCGATGGCTGGATGAACATTTCGGTGGTGCGCGAGCGCGACTGGGAGGGCTTCTGCGCCGCGCTCGAGATGCCCGGACTCGCCGGCGACCCGCGCTATGCCAGCAAGGACCTGCGGATCGAGCACAGCGTCGCGCTCTATGGCGTGCTGCGTCCGCTGGTCGCGCGCAAGACCTGCGCCCATTGGGCCGAGCGCCTCACCGCGGCGCAGGTGATGCACGAGCGGCTCAACAGCTACGACGAATTCCTGCGCCAGCCGCAGGTCACGGCGACCAACCTGATCGCCTGGCTCGGCCAGGCCGGCGTGCCGGCGCCGGTGCCGATGCCGAACCTGGCGGGCATCGCACCGCTGCAGAACGGCACGCCGCGTGCCGCGGCGCCGACCTGGGGCGAGCATACCGCCGAGATCCTCGGCGAACATGGCTATGGCGGGGACGAGATCGCGGCGCTCGCCGCCGAAGGCGTCATCCGCCCGCAAGCGGCCAAGGCCGCCGCGGCAGAATAGCCATCTATGACGGCGGTACCGCGGCGCCGGGATGGCGCCCGGCGCGCTGCGGCAGCACCAGCAGGCAGAGGGCGATGAAGCCGGCAAGGGCGGCCGAGGCAAGCGGGCGGCTCAGCGCCAGCCCGCCGGCCTTGATCGGTTTGTCGAGAAAATCGCCGATCGTGGCGCCGAGCGGCCGGGTCAGGATGAAAGCGGCCCAGAAGATTGCGACCCGCGACAGGCCGGTCCGGAAATACAGTCCGGCGACCACGACAAGGCCGGCGCCGAATACCAGCGCGCCGCCCTCATAGCCGAGGCCGCTGTCGGCCATCCAGTCGCCAAGCGCGGTGCCGAGGGTTTGCGACAGCGTTATCGCCACCCAGTAGAAGGCTTCCGTCCGCGGCCGGCTGACGGTGGCGACCGCGATCGTGCCTTCCGACCGGTACCAGAGGCCGAGCGCGGCGGCGAGACAGAGCGAAAGCAGCAGCGAGCCGCCGGCATAGCCGATGCCGAGCGAACGGTCGGCGAAGTCCGCCATGGTGGTGCCGAAGGTGGTGGAGGCGACGATCGTCGCCCAGTAGAGCAGCGGCTGGAATTTCCGCGCCCGGATCTGCGCCGCGACCAGCGCGATGAGCAGGCCGAGGAACAGCGCAGTGCCGGCGAGATAGCCCCAGTTCAAGGTCATGGTGACGGAATCGCCGCCGGTCTCGCCGAGCGTCGTTGCCGCGATCTTGATCGCCCAGAAGGCGAGGGTGACTTCCGGCACCTTGCTTAGCGCTTCGC
>DATKQA010000601.1:0-4577 GCA_035523835.1 Candidatus Sulfotelmatobacter sp. | reverse complement strand
TCTCGCCATGCACGATTGCGACGTGATGATCAACATCGGCGCCCGGTTCGACGATCGCGTGACCGGCAAGATCGCCGCCTTCTCACCGCATTCGAAGAAGATCCACGTCGATATCGATCCCTCCTCGATCAACAAGAGCGTGCGCGTCGACGTGCCGATCATCGGCGATGCCGCCGCCGTGCTCGAGGACATGATCGCGGTCTGGAAGGAGAGCAAGGCCAAGGTCGACCGCAAGGCGCTCGATGCCTGGTGGACGCAGATCGATCAGTGGCGCGCCCGCGACTGCCTGAAGTACGCGAGCGGCGAGAAGCTGATCAAGCCGCAGTACGCGCTGCAGCGGCTCTATGCCCTGACCCGCGAGCGCGACACCTATATCACCACCGAGGTCGGCCAGCACCAGATGTGGGCGGCGCAGTTCTATCGTTTCGAGGAACCCAAGCGCTGGATGACCTCGGGCGGCCTCGGCACCATGGGCTACGGCCTGCCGGCCGCCATGGGCGTGCAGATCGCGCACCCGGATTCGCTGGTCATCGACATCGCCGGCGAGGCCTCGATCCTGATGAACATCCAGGAGATGTCGACGTTGGCCCAGTACCGGCTGCCGGTGAAGGTCTTCATCCTCAATAACCGCTACATGGGCATGGTGCGGCAGTGGCAGGAACTGCTGCACGGCGGCCGCTATTCCGAAAGCTACATGGACAGCCTGCCCGACTTCGTGAAGTTGGCCGAAGCCTTCGGTGCGGTCGGCCTGCGCGCCGACAAGCCATCCGACGTGGATGCCGTGATCGAGACCATGATCAAGACGCCGAAGCCGGTCATCGTCGATGTCGCGGTCGATCCGGCGGAGAACTGCTTCCCCATGGTGCCGTCAGGCGCTGCGCACAACGAGATGATCCTCGGCGACGAACAATCATCGGACTCGACGGCGCAGGTGACCGACGCCGGGCTGGCGCTGGTCTGAACGACGCGGAGGGCGCGGAGCTCCCGTCGCCGCCGGCGACGGCGGCGCGCGACCGCAAGCCAAGGTGGATATCGTGAGCGAGGCGCAGCAGCAACACACCATCTCCGTCCTGGTCGACAACGAGGCCGGCATCCTGGCCCGCGTCGTCGGCCTGTTCTCCAGCCGTGGCTACAACATCGAGAGCCTGACCGTGGCCGAGATCGACGCGGCCAACAGGCTGTCGCGCATCACCGTGGTCGCCTCCGGCACGCCGATGGTGATCGAACAGATCAAGACGCAGCTCGCCCGCCTGGTGCCGGTACACAAGGTGTCCGACCTGACCATCGAGGGGCCGCACCTCAGCCGTGAGTTGGCATTGGTCAAGGTCGTCGGGGCCGGCGAGAAGCGGGTCGAGGCATTGCGCATCGCCGATATTTTCCGCGCCCGGGCCGTCGATTCGACGCAGAATTCCTTCGTGTTCGAAATCTCCGGCTCGACCGAGAAACTCGATGCCTTCATCGCGCTGATGAAGGAACTCGGCATGGTCGATCTGTCGCGTACCGGCGCCGTCGCCATCAGCCGCGGCACCCAGGGACTTTAGGACGAGCAGCAGCATTAACCGGCCGGCAGCAGCGATCGGCCGCCAACAGAACGATGCAGAAAGGACGTGAGCCATGCGTGTTTACTACGACCGCGATGCGGACGTGAACCTGATCAAGGGCAAGAAGGTCGCCATCATCGGCTATGGCAGCCAGGGTCATGCCCATGCCAACAATCTCAAGGATTCCGGCGTCAAGGAAGTGGTCGTCGGCCTGCGCGCCGGCTCCGTCGGCGTGGCCAAGGCGGAAAGCGCCGGCCTTAAGGTGATGCGCCCGGCCGAGGCGGCGAAATGGGCCGACGTGGTCATGGTGCTGACCCCCGACGAATTGCAGTCCGACCTCTATGTCAACGACCTCAAACCGAACATGCGCCAGGGCGCGGCGCTCGCCTTCGCCCATGGCCTCAATGTGCATTTCAACCTGATCGACCCGCGCGCCGATATCGACGTCTTCATGATTGCGCCCAAGGGCCCGGGCCATACGGTGCGTTCGGAATATCAGCGCGGCGGCGGCGTGCCCTGCCTGGTGGCGGTGGCGCAGAACCCTTCGGGCAACGCTCTGGAGATCGCGCTCTCCTATGCCTCGGCCATCGGCGGCGGCCGTGCCGGCGTGATCGAGACCACGTTCCGCGAGGAATGCGAGACCGACCTGTTCGGCGAGCAGGTGGTGCTGTGCGGCGGCCTGGTCGAACTGATCAAGGCCGGCTACGAAACCCTGGTCGAGGCCGGCTATGCGCCGGAGATGGCCTATTTCGAATGCCTGCACGAAGTGAAGCTGATCGTCGACCTGATCTATGAGGGCGGCATCGCCAATATGAACTACTCCATCTCCAACACAGCCGAGTACGGCGAATATACCCGCGGGCCGCGCATCATCAACGACGCTACCCGGGCGGAGATGAAGCGCGTGCTGGCCGATATCCAATCGGGCCGCTTCGCCCGCGATTGGATGCTGGAGAACAAGGTCAACCAGACCTCGTTCAAGGCCATGCGCGCCGCCTGCTCGACGCATCCGATCGAAGAGATCGGCGCGAAGCTTCGCGCCATGATGCCGTGGATCGCCAAGAACCGGCTGGTCGACAAGAGCCGGAACTAGCGGCGCCAGCACCGCGCACGCCTCTGCCGCCGCCCGGCGAAATCGGCATCGCCGGGGCGGCGGCCATGCCGCCCTTTCAGGCAATATGGTTAATATTGCTGTTGCGACGCCGCGGCCCTTCGGCGTAAACATTTACCGTTGTGCAAGGTTTTCTGGCGGCTTTAACCTGTTTTTAACCTTATATGCAGAGACTGGGTACTAACGCATTGTCCTGAAAGCTATTTGCTCAGGTCGAGTAGCAGGATGGTAAATTGCAAGCTGGCGTTGTGGCCAGGGGGGCCAATGCAGCCGGAACGACGTGAGCCTTCCGGCGGTGCGTTGAAGGGTTGGGAGTACCGTTCTGCGATGACCTTTTCCGACTCGGATGCCTCACGGCGGCGCGATTTGCGCCCGGCACCGCGGCCAGCCCCGCGCCGGGCTCGCGTTCGCCGCGCCAGGGGGCTGCCGCGCGGCTCGCAAGTGCCTGTGCCAAAAGGGATTTTGATTGGTGAAATAAGGGCTGTCCGGTGGCATTGACCGCATGTTGCCGGCAAGCTTAAAGGGGACGGGACGGCACGAAGTTCGAAATCGCGGCAGCAGCCGGCAGGTCGGTGGTCTGACAGCCGATTGCGCCTTTGGAAGTGGAAGCTAAGACAAATGTTTTCCAAATTGCTCGGCATGATGTCCGCCGACATGGCAATCGACCTCGGCACTGCCAACACCCTGGTCTATGTGAAAGGCCGGGGCATCGTGCTGAACGAGCCGTCGGTGGTTGCCATCGTCAATCAGCGCGGCAAGAAGCAGGTTCTGGCGGTCGGCGATGAAGCCAAAATGATGCTGGGCCGCACGCCCGGCAATATCGAGGCGATCCGGCCGCTGCGCGACGGCGTCATCGCCGATTTCGAAATTGCGGAGGAAATGATCAAGCATTTCATCCGCAAGGTGCACAACCGGCGCTCCTTCGCCTCGCCGCAGGTCATCGTCTGCGTGCCCTCCGGCTCGACGGCAGTGGAGCGGCGCGCCATTCAGGAATCGGCGGAAAGCGCCGGCGCCCGGCGCGTCTATCTCATCGAGGAGCCGATGGCGGCGGCCATCGGCGCCGGCCTGCCGGTCACCGAGCCGACCGGCTCCATGGTGGTCGACATCGGCGGCGGCACCACCGAGGTTGCCGTGCTCTCGCTCGGCGGCATCGTCTATTCGCGCTCGGTGCGCGTCGGCGGCGACAAGATGGACGAGGCCATCATCGCCTACATCCGTCGTAACCATAACCTGCTGGTCGGCGAGTCCAGCGCCGAGCGGATCAAGAAGCAGATCGGTTCCGCCTGCCCGCCGGAAGACGGCAGCGGCGCGGTGATGGAGATCAAGGGCCGCGACCTGATGAACGGCGTGCCGAAGGAACTGGTGATCAGCCAGCGCCAGATCGCCGAAAGCCTGGCCGAGCCGGTCGGCGCGATCATCGAGGCGGTCAAGGTGGCGCTCGAGCACACCGCGCCGGAGCTCGCCGCCGACATCGTCGACAAGGGCATCGTGCTGACCGGCGGCGGCGCGCTGCTCGGTAACCTTGATTATGTGTTAAGGCACGCGACGGGATTGCCGGTTTCCATTGCCGATGAGCCACTTTCTTGTGTTGCGCTCGGCACGGGGCGCGCGCTGGAGGAGATGAAAACGCTGCGGCACGTGTTGTATAATCCCTATTGACGGAAACCGCCGTCGGCCGGAGCCATTGGATCGGCGCCCGGCAGAGAAACGGACGGTGAGCCGGTGGGAGCGAGGCGGTGAAGGTGCGGAGCTTCGGGGTATTGCGTCTGGCGCAGCCGATGAAGGCGGCGATCCAGCGCTTTGCCTTTTTGCTGCTGGCCGCCAGCGCCGCGGCGCTCCTGGTGCTGGGCAAGGCCGACGTCGCCTTGATCGAACGGCTGCGCGCGGCGGCCAACGACGGCGCGCTGCCGATCCTGGAAGTGTTG
>DATKQA010000600.1:0-6044 GCA_035523835.1 Candidatus Sulfotelmatobacter sp. | reverse complement strand
AGCGCAGCAGCAGCGCCAGCGTGCCCCAGAGCAGCGGGTTGGGCACGCCGATGATCCACAGCCCGATGCCGACGAGGACGCCGAAGCAGGCATTGATGCCCGACTGCGCCAGCAGATAGCCGCTCAACCGTTCGCCGGCGTCGTCGAGCGCATGCGTCGTGCGCTGAATGTCGCGCGCCCCGGCGAGGCGGATGAAGCGGTCGCGCAAATCTTCCCGCTGTGCCAGGAAGAAGATGACGAAGACGACGACGATGCCGGTGGTGGCGAGCGGCTGCAGCAGCGGACCGACGATGGATTCGACGATCTGGTAGGGCGTCGGTTCCGGCTGGTGGATTTCCACCGGCATGGGTTTCTGCGGCTGCGCCGCGTGCTGCGCGGCCGGCGGCCCGTTCGGCGGCTTGCCGGCCGGCGGCGGCGTGGCCGCGACTTCCTTGCCGAGGTCGCTCAGGATGGCGGCGCCGCGCGCGAACAGGCCGTTGCTGGTGACCGACTGCTGCAGGGCGTGAATTTTGTCGATGACGTTGCTGCGATAAGCGGGCAGGTTGCCGGCGAGGTCGGCAAGCTGGCTGCCGATGACGGCGCCGACGCCGAAGATCACCAGGAAGGCCAGCAGCACGGCGGCGAAGATCGAAGGAATGCGGCCGCAATGATAGCGGCGCAGCACCTGCACCAGCGGGCCGAGCGCGAAGCTCAGCAGGATCGCCAGCGCCAGCGGCACGAAGATGTCGCGCGCGATGGAAAGCGCCGCGACGGTGAGGAAGCCGACGAGCAGGGCCCAAGCCGCCTGCGACCAGCGCAGTGTACCGCCGCCTTCAGCGCGCAAGGGATGGTTCGGCGGCGATGCCATGGCCTCTCACCAACCGGCTCCGGTCTCGATCGGCGGGCGATCGGCGCGACAGTCGCGGACGGCTTCGCGTCGCGGCGGTCCGGCCCGATGGCGCGTCAGCGCCGCCGATAGAAGCCGGCGCCCATGACCACGATGCCGAGGCCGAGCGCCGCGGCGCTCACCGCCGTCGGCACGACATGGGTGGTGCTCTCGTGGGTCTGCAGCTTGAGATCGCCGACCTTGGCCACGTCCTTCGTCTGCTCGGTATTGAACACGGGGATTGCCAGGCCCAGCACCCCCAGCAGAATCAGGACGGCGCCGAATATGATGAGCGAGCGACCCACGCGGACCTCCTTGCCGGTTACGGACCTATCAAACCGCGACGCAGAGCGAAGGTTCCCGCGCGGGCACCGGCGGGCGCCCTTGCGCCGACCCCGCCGGCCGGCGATCATCAGGTTTTACCGGAAGTGCAGGGGGCGGCGGCATGGCCTTGGACGCGCAGGCGAAAGCGATCATTGAGGCGGCGGCGAAACTGCCGCAGCCCGACTACGCCACCCTGACGCCGGCGGAAGCGCGCCGGGTCTATATCGCCGGCCGCGCGCTGCAATCGCCGCCGAAGCCGGAGGTGGCGGCGAGCCGCGATCACAACATCGCCGGGCCGCACGGGGCGCTGACCGCACGGCTGATCCGGCCGCTCGGCAGCCGCGCCGACCAGGCCCTGCCGCTCCTGGTCTATTTCCACGGCGGCGGCTGGGTGCTCGGCAATATCGACACGCACGACACTTTGGCGCGCATCCTGGCCAACAAGTCGGGCGCCGCGGTGCTCAACGTCGACTATCGCGTGGCGCCCGAGCACAAGTTCCCGGTCGCGCTCGAAGAATGTTTCGCCGCGACGCGCTGGGCCGCGGCCGAGGCGGCGACGCTCGGCATCGATCCCCGGCGCATCGCCGTCGGCGGCGACAGCGCCGGCGGCAACCTGGCGGCGGCGGTGACGCTGCTCGCCCGCGACAACGGCGGCCCGGCGCTCCGTTTCCAGCTCCTCATCTATCCCGCCACCGACATGGCGCTCGCCGCCCCCTCGCACCGGGAATTCGCCGAGGGGCACCTCCTCACCCACGCCGGCATGCGCTGGTACACGGCGCAATATCTGCGCCGGCCCGAGGACGCCGCCGACTGGCGCGCCTCGCCGCTCAAGGCGCCCGATCTGGCCCGCCTGCCGCCGGCCGCCGTCTTCACCGCCGGCTACGATCCGCTGCGCGACGAGGGCCGCGCCTATGCCGACCGGCTCGGCGCCCCCGGCGTCGCCGTCACCTGCCGCAATTTCGCCGGCATGGTGCACGGCTTCTTCAACATGGCCGGCGTGATCGACGAGGCCCATCGCGGCCACGACGCGGCGGCCGCGGCGCTGCGCCAGGCGCTGGCGTGAGATAAATATTATTTCCCTGTAATAGGTCTGCGAGAGGGGAAAGATCATGGCCATGGAGATCGAGCGCATCCAGCCCGCCGGCATGAACATCCGCATGCAGCAGGGCAAGCCCGCCTATTCGCACGTGGTCACGGTCAAGGGATCCGGCAAGACGATCTATATCGCCGGCCAACTGGCGCGCGACGCCGCGGGCAACATCGTCGGTCCGGGCGACATGCGGGCGCAGCTCGAGCAGACTTTCAGGAACCTCGATGCCTGCCTCAAGGCCGCCGGCGCGACCTGGGCCGATGTGGTCAAGACCAACACCTTCGTCACCGACTACCAGGCCTTCGCGCAATGCGCCGATGTGCGCATGCGCTACTTCGGGATAGCCAGTCCGACCAGCACGACGATCCAGATCAGCGGTCTCGCCCAGCCGCAGGCGATGGTGGAGATCGAGATGGTCGCGGTGGTCGATTAGGACCGTGCGCGAACCGATTGTCGCGGGCATCGCGCGCCTCTGCTAGGCTCGGCGGCGGAGGTAGCGGGTGTCCGGCAGAAGCAGGCGATCCCTGGGGCGGCGGAGCGGCACGGCGGCGCGCGGCGCGACGCGGGGGCCGTGTGCGCGCATAACGCGGCCGGCCGGCGCGTGGCTCGGCATTTTCGCGCTCCTGATCCAGGTCTGGCTGCCGCTGGTGCATCATCCGGCCCTGGCCGCAGCGGGCGCGCCGCCGGCCTATGCCGGCGATGCCGCCCTGTTCGGCGGCGAGATCGCGCTCTGCCTCGCCCCCTTGTCCGGCCAGCCGGACCCGTCGGGCCGCCCCGTCCCGGTACACAAAATCCCGGTCTGCCCGATCTGCCAGGCGCTGCATGCGCTCGGCAGCTTCGTGCCGCCTGCGGGCATCGTCGTTGCCGAGCGGCCTCTGCCGCCCGTTCCCGTCAACGCGGCGCATCGCGTTGCCGTCATTGCCCGCGCCGCCAATCCGGCGACACGACCGCGCGCCCCGCCCGTGCCGGCCTGATCCGCTGGCTTCGGTAGCGGCCGCGCCTTCTCGCGGCATCCGCCGAAGCGCCATCGGCCGGCACTGCTGGCCCGCAATCCGTTGTCATCGCTGAATTCGCTCTCAAGGAGCCACCCATGCTGAAATCCATCCTCGCCGCCGGGCTGCTGCTCGTTTTGTCCGCAACCGGCGCCGCCGCGCAATCCTCGCCCATCCAGGTCAGCCACGTCTGGGCCCGCGCCACCGCGGCCGGCGCCAAGACGGCGGGCGTCTTTCTGACGCTCACCAACAAGGGCACGGCCGACGACAAGCTGGTTGCCGTGTCGACCGACGTCGCCGCCAAGGCCGAGCTGCACGAGACGACCAGCGAGAACGGCGTCATGCACATGCAGCCGGTTGCCGGCATCGAGGTGAAGCCGGGAAAGTCCACCGTGCTGAAGCCCGGCGGCTATCACATCATGCTGATCGATCCCAAGCAGCCGCTGGTTGCGGGGCAGAAATTTTCCCTTAGTCTCACCTTCGAGAAGGCCGGCAAGGTCGAGGCGACCGCGGTGGTCGAGAAGGCCGGCGCGATGGGCGGCGGCAGCATGCCGGGCATGAAGATGTGAGCAGGTCGAGATGAGTGTTTCCGAAATCGACGCGGCGGATGCGGCCCAGCGCTCGTGGCGTGGCGACGAGCCCGGTCCCATCCGCCTGGGGAGCGAGCGGCATAGGATTCTGTTCAGCCGCATGCTGCTCGACACCTTCAATCCCTACAAGCCGGCGGTGATCGATTGGCCGCGGCTCGACGCGGACGCGCGCGAGCGGCTGGTGAGCCTGCCGATCTGGGACATCGCCGTGCAGACCGAGGGCAGGGCCAGCATCAACGTCCGCACCTATGCCGATTGCGTCGACGATCTGCTGCTGCGCGAGGCGATCGAGCTGAACGGTTTCGAGGAAGGCCGCCACAAGACCGTGCTGGCCAACCTGGTGCAGGCCTATGGCATCGAGATCGGGCCCGAGCCGCCCTATCCGCCGCCGCGCCATCCCGAATGGGCCTTCATGAAGACCGGCTACAGCGAGTGCATCGACAGCTTTTTCGCCTTCGGCCTGTTCGAGCTGGCGCGCCGCTCGGGCTATTTCCCGCCCGAGCTGGTGGCGACCTTCGAGCCGGTGATGCAGGAAGAGGGCCGCCACATCACCTTCTTCGTCAATTGGGTGGCCTGGCACCGGCGCAATATCTCCTGGTGGCGGCGGCTCGCCTTCGAGGCGAAGGTGGTCGCGGTCTGGGTCTTCCTGGTGTGGGAGCGGCTCGCCATCGCCCGCAGCCTCGGCGGCCAGACCGAGGACGCCAATTTCACCGTCACCGGCAGCGGCTCGGTCGGCGTCGATGTTTCCACGGCGACGCTGCTGGACATCTGCCTGGCGGAGAACGACCGCCGGCTCGCCGGTTACGACCGGCGCCTGCTGCGGCCGCGGCTGGTGCCCGCCCTGGTGCGCTTGGCGCGGCGCTTCATGGCGGGGCGGCGCACCGCCGCGGACTCCGCCGGCGCAGGTTGAGCCCTACCGGCATTCAGCCGCCGGGCAGTCCGCGCAGGAAGTCGATCATGGCGGCATTGACCTCGTCCGGCCGCTCCTGCTGGGTCCAGTGGCCGCAGCCGGGCAGGATGAGTGTGCGGCGCAGCGTGGGTATGACCTGACCGAGCGCCGGCAGCAACTGGTCCATGCCGCGGAAGCTCAGCACGCTATCGCGCTCGCCGGCAATGTAGAGCGCGGGCACGGCGATGCGCAGGCCGGCGAACGGCGCCAGCAGTTGCCAGCCACGATCGATGTTGCGATACCAGTTGAGGCCGCCGCGAAAGCCGGTGCGGGCGAACTCGCCGGCATAGAAATCCACGTCGGCGGCGGTGAGCCAGGCGGGCAGGGGATCAGGGTCGCGCAGGCCGGCGAGCAGGCCGTCGCGCTTCGACACCATGCCGACGGCCGGGCCACGGCCGAAGGGATTGCCCGCAGCGGCCGGATAATCGCCCGAGGCGGCATAGAGGATGCGCCTGATGGAGCACGGCACGTCGCGCTCCAGCTCCGCTTCGGCCACGCCCGGCTGCTGGAAATAGAGTTGGTAGAACAGCGCGTCTTCCGTCTCCGGCATCACCGTGCTGGGGCGCACCGGCGCGCGCGGGCGGAACGGCACGCTCAGCCCGACGACGGCGCGAAAGCGGTCGGGCCGCAGCAGGGCCGAATGCCAGGCGACCGGCGCGCCCCAATCGTGCCCGACGATGACCGCCTGCTCGGCGCCGAGCGCATCGAGCAGGCCGACCATGTCGCCGACCAGGTGCAGCAGCGTGTACTGGTCGTCCGCCGGCCGCTCGGTGCGGCCGTAGCCGCGCATGTCGGGCGCCACGGCGCGATAGCCGGCCGCCGCCAGCGCCGCGAGCTGGTGGCGCCAGGAATACCAGCTCTCGGGGAAGCCGTGACAGAGCAGCACCAGCGGGCCTTCCCCCTGCTCGGCCAGGTGGTGGCGGATGCCGTTGGCGGTGACCTCGCGATGCTGCAAGTCGGTGGTCATGGCGCAGGCTTTCCCGGCCGTTGGCGGTGGCGGCTCCGGCCACAATAACACGCCGCTTCGGATTCAGGCGCAAATCGGGTCGGCGATCGGGCCGGGGAACCGCCGCCTCCGGCGTCCGTTTACCTCGACCTGCACCATGATTGGCGGGCGAAACACGGAGGAATAAACCATGAAACATATCGTCAAAGCCGCATGCCTTGCGCTTGCCCTCGCCGGCGGCGCGCTGGCGACCGGCCTGCCGGCCCGGGCCGCCAGCGTCACCGTCGT
>DATKQA010000599.1:0-2085 GCA_035523835.1 Candidatus Sulfotelmatobacter sp. | reverse complement strand
ATTGCTTGGTGTCGGGCCGGCCGCGCCCGGCCATGCCGGCACGACCGGGCCGGTCCGGTGCGTTCCCGGTCCGGCATGTCGATCTCAATCCGCATCGATCCACACCGGGAAGATGCCGAGCGGGGCGTATTCCTCGAACTTGATGGTGAGGCCGCGCTTCTTCAGCGACACCTGCTCGCCGCAGAACGCGCCCATCTCGGACTCGTTCTGCGCGCCGCCAAGGATGGTGTCGCCGGTCTGCGGATCGATGATCGCCGCGTCGGCCAGCCGCCGCAGTCGCGCATAGCCTGGTTCGCCGAACCGGCGGGAGACAAAGACCGGTCCGACCGCCGGCACCGCGACCGAGCGGTACGGCGCATGCAGCGCGCTGCCCTGGGCATAGGCGGTGAAGCGGACACAGCCATGCTGGGTATCCTCGGCGATGGCCGCGTCGTCGAGCACGCACTCGCTGGCCTCCAGCCGGTGCACCGCGCAGCGTCCCAGCACGGTGCAGCGTGCCAGGGAGATCGTGCCGATCGTGGTCTGCAGCGCGTAATCGCCGCCGGCCGGCGTGGTGATGCCCTGGATGATGCTGTCGCTCGCGGTAAGCTGCTCGATCGCGCCGCCGTTGCGGGTCCGGATCGGGCCGGTGATGCAGCGCTCCACGGTCAGCGTCTCGATGCTGGCCTCGACCCACAGATGCACCGGCGCCAGCGGCATGCCGTCGATGGCGGTGCCGATCAACGGCCCGGTCGGGTCCGAACTGCCGGGGTCGAGGGTCGCCAGCCGCAGGCTGACGGTCTGGAAACTGCCCGCAAGCACGATGTCGGCGCCCTGCAGCCAGATACCCTCCAGCACCAGGTCGCCGCCGGTGCCGGTGATGGTCCAGCTCGCGCCGCCGCCCGCCCAGCGCACCACCGGCCGCTGCTGGTCGGTGACCGTCAGCACCAGCGTCGCGTCCGGCAGGGTGACCGGCGCGGTGAAGCCGGGATAGGTGAGCGAGTCGGTGATCTGCACGGTGGCATCCGTGGTGACGCCGCCGAGGGCCGTGGCCAGGCCACCGCCCCCGCTGACCGTGGTGACCGCCGTCGGCGCGGTGATCGGCTCCAGCAGCGAGTCGGAAAATCCGCCGGCCCCGATCATCGACATGAAGCCGAAATGATACGTCGCGACGATCTGGCCCTGCGGCGGCGCGGCGGTGAAGCTGAACACGCCGCGGTCGGGGTGGATCATCACCGCGTCGCGCGACATCGGCGCCGGTGCGCCGCCACCGCCCAGCCCGACCCAGAACGCCGCCGGATAGAGCTGGTCTGGATAGGCGTTCCACAGCGTGTCGCGCACCGCCACCGGCAACTGCCATTCGTTCGGCGACACCCAGTCCTCGCCGAAACTCAGCGAGGTGCGCGAGCTGGGTGCGAACAGTTGGATCTGCCGGCCGCTCGGGTCGAAGCTGAAGCAGGACGGGTTCTTGCCGTTGCTGACCGGCGTCGCCGCCTGGATCTGGAAGCTGTACAGCCACCAGATGAACACGCCGAGATGCGAGATGTTGTACCAGCCGGACGACTGCGCGCCCTGCCGCAGGTCGGCGGTGTGGGCAAACTCGTCGAACGCGCCGCTGGAGTTGGCCGCCGCGTAGGCGTTGCGCAGATCGGCAAAGCCGCCGGCGGGCGTGTGCGAATTGGCGCCGGCCAGGCCCTCGATCACCGCCGGCACCAGCGACCCTGTCGGTTCGTAGAAGCTCCAGGTCACGCTGCCGTCGAGGATGGTGGTGCCGGTGCCGGTCGGCCCGCCGCTGCCGGCCGAGATGCCGCCGGCGGCGCACTGGTAGGCATTGGCGCCATTGGTCACGAGCTGGCCGGGCGCATAGGTCGTGTCCGACGCCCACGCCGCGACATCGGCGGCAAAGGCGTTGCCGATCGGCGGGTCGAACTGGTGGCGGGTGCGGCCGAGCCGGCGGAAGAACTCCACCGCGCGGGCATCGCGCCCGGCGATGTCGGCCGCCAGCTCCTCCAGCACGCCCAGCGTTCCGGCGCGGCGGCGGTAGTAGATCGTCTTCGCGACGTCGAGCCGTTGCGCCCGCGCATCCAGGCAGGACACCAGCCGGGT
>DATKQA010000598.1:0-2345 GCA_035523835.1 Candidatus Sulfotelmatobacter sp. | reverse complement strand
GCTGGGCGGCCCGGGCGGCGCGGCGCCGGAAGACAGCACCGCCGGCACCGGCTTCGCCGCCATCGATGCCTTCGGCCGCGCCGTGTCCTGCGCGGTGACCATGCTGCGGCCGTTCGGCGTACGCCAGATCGCCGGCGACACCGGCATGCTGCTGGCGCCCGATCCGGCGTCGGTGCCCGACGATCTTGCCGCCGTGCTGCCGGTGCTCGGCGTCAATCTCAACAGCAAGCAGCTCTTCGTCGCTGCCACCGGCACCGGCGGCGCGCCGGCGCCGGCGGTGCTGACCGAGGTGCTGGCGGCGGCCATGGCCGAAGACCAGGACCTCGCCGGCGCCGAGGCGGCGCCGCGCTTCTTCCGCGCCGGTCCGTCGGCGCCCTTGCAGGTGGAGCCGAAGTTCAACCCGAAGCTCGCGGCGGCGCTGCGGGCCAAGGGCCTGAGTCTGACGCAAGCCGGCAGCAGCCTCGGCCGCGTCAACGCCATCTATTGTTCCGACGGCATGCCGCGATCGCCGGACTCCTGCCGCTATGCCGTCGATCCCCGCGGCTTCGGCTACGCCTACGGCGGCAAGCAATAGGGCAGGGCGCACCATGCGGCCAAGCGCGCGATGAAGGTTTCCCGCCGCGGCGCCATCGCGCCCTTCTTCGTCATGGAGGTGATGAAGGCGGCGGCGCGGCGCGCGGCGGCCGGCGGCGACGTGCTGCACATGGAGGTCGGCCAGCCCAGCACGCCGGCGCCGCGCCAGGTGCTGGAGGCGGCCAGGCGTGCGCTCGATGCCGACCGGCTCGGCTACACCGAAGCGCTCGGCATCGCGCCGCTGCGCGAGGCCATCGCCCGGCATTACCGCGCCTATTACGGCATCGCCGTGCCGGCGGAGCGCATCGTGGTGACCACCGGCTCGTCCACCGCCTTCCTGCTCGCCTTCCTCGCCGCCTTCGATGTCGCCGACCGGGTGGCGGTGGCCGAACCCGGCTATCCCGCCTATCGCAACATCATGCGCGCGCTCGGCATCGAGCCGGTGGCATTGCCGGCGAGGGCGGAGCGGCGCTTCCATCTCACCGCCGACCTGCTCGACGGCGTCGTTGCGCTGCGCGGCGTGCTGGTGGCGAGCCCGGCCAACCCGACCGGCACCATGCTCGGCCGCGCCGAGCTGCAGGCGCTGGTCGACGTCGCCCGGCAGCGCGACATCCGCCTGGTGGTCGACGAGATCTATCACGGCATCACCTACGGCGGCCGCGCCGAGACCGTGCTGGCGCTGACCGACGATGCCGTGGTCATCAACAGCTTCTCCAAATATTTCTCCATGACCGGCTGGCGGCTCGGCTGGATGGTGCTGCCCGACGATCTGCTGCGGCAGGTGGAATGCATCACGCAGAATTTCTTCATCTCGCCGCCGAGCCTGTCGCAGGTCGCCGCCGTCGCCGCCTTCGAGGCCTATGACGCGCTTGACGCCAACGTGGCGCGCTACGCCGCGAACCGCGCGCTCCTGCTGAACGAGCTGCCGGCGGCCGGCTTCGACCGGCTGGCGCCGGCCGACGGCGCCTTCTACATCTATGCCGACGTCACGCGCTTCACCAACGACGCGCAGGATTTCTGCCGCCGCATGCTGGACGAGATCGGCGTCGCCGCCACGCCGGGGATCGATTTCGATCCGCCGGAGGGGCATCGCTTCGTGCGCTTCTCCTTCGCCGGCGCGACCGCCGACATGGCCGAGGCCGGCCGCCGCCTCAAGCGGTGGACGAAATAGCCGACCTCACCGCGGAACCCGCCTCGTCTAGCTGCTGCGCCGCCGCCACCAGCCGCGCTTCGGCGGTCCTTCCGGGACGGCCTCGGCCACCGGCGCCGGCTCGCTCGGCTGCGGCGCCACCGCGACCCCGGCGGCTTCAGCCTCGAACGAAGGCGCCAGCGGTGCCCTTTCGGCCGGCGCCATCGGCGGCACGGCCGGCGGCTCGTAGGCCGGTTCCATCGCGTGCGACGTCGCCTCGGCGTGCGGCTCGTCGTCCGGCCGATGCATCCTTTCCGCCGCCGCATCGTGCGGCTGATCGTCGTGACCTGGCGCCTCGTGACCCGGCGCCTCGTGGCCCGGCGCTGCTTCCTGGCCTTCCGCGCCGGCGCCGTAGCCGCCCTCGCCGTCGCGCCGCCGACGCTTGCCGCCGCGCCGGCCGCGCCGCCGCCGACGCCGCTCCTCGCCGTCGCCGGCCGCGCTCTCATCGCGCGCGCGCTCCGCTGCCATGTGCTGGTTCAGATGCCGCTCGCCGGGATGCACGATGTCCTCGTCATCCTCCTCGACGCCGGCAGCCGCGCTGCCGACGTCGCCGGCGCGCGCTTCCGCTTCGGCCGGCTGCCCG
>DATKQA010000597.1:0-6749 GCA_035523835.1 Candidatus Sulfotelmatobacter sp. | reverse complement strand
CGATCTCGATCGCTTCGCCGGCCTCGCGGCGCTGCGCGACGACATGGAGCGGCGCATCAGGACGGCGGCGCCGGTGGCGCAGATCTGGGGTCTGGGACTTGCTTCGCGCCTGCCCAACACCAGCTCTATCGGTATGCCGGGCGTGTCGAGCGAGACCCAGGTCATGGCGCTCGATCTCGCCGGCGTTGCCGTCAGCGCCGGCGCGGCCTGCTCGTCGGGCAAGGTGAAGACGAGCCACGTGCTGCGCGCCATGGGCGCGTCGGCGGAGGCGGCCGCCAGCAGCGTCAGGGTGAGCCTCGGCTACGCGACGAACGCGGGCGATGTGGACCGCTTCGTCGAGGCTTGGACGAAACTTTATGCGCGCGTGAGCCACCGGGCGGCGCGCAACCCGGCGGCCTAGGGCCGGCGGAGCCAGTCAGGAGGATCAGATCGATGGGTGCGGTGAACCAGTTGGCCAATATCTCGCTGCCGATCTATCTCGACTATCAGGCGACGACGCCGGTCGATCCGCGCGTGCTCGAAGCGATGCTGCCGTACTTCACCACGCAATACGGCAACCCGCATTCGCGCAGCCACAGTTTCGGCTGGGAGGCGGAGGCCGGCGTGGAAGAGGCACGCGAGCAGGTGGCGCACCTCATCGGCGCCGATGCCAAGGAGGTGATCTTCACCTCCGGCGCGACCGAGAGCAACAACCTCGCCATCAAGGGCGTGGCACGCTTCTACAAGGACCGCAAGAACCACGTCATCACCCTGACGACCGAGCACAAGTGCGTGCTCGATAGCTGCCGCCACCTGCAGCAGGAAGGCTTCGAGGTCACCTATCTTCCGGTGAAGCGGGACGGCCTGCTCGACCTCGACGTGCTCAAGGCCGCGATCACCGACAAGACCGTTCTGGTCTCGGTCATGGCCGTCAACAACGAGATCGGCGTGATCCAGCCACTGGCCGAGATCGGCGCCCTCTGCCGCGCGCGCGGCGTATTCTTCCATACCGACGCCGCTCAGGGCGTGGGCAAAGTCCCGATCGACGTGGAGGCGATGAAGATCGACCTGATGTCGATATCGGGCCACAAGATCTACGGGCCGAAGGGCATCGGCGCGCTCTACGTGCGGCGCAAGCCGCGGGTGCGGCTGGAGCCGCTGTTTTCCGGCGGCGGCCAGGAGCGCGGCTTCCGCTCCGGCACGCTCGCGCCGGCGCTCTGCGTCGGCCTCGGCACCGCCTGCGCCATCGCCGAGAAGGAGATGGGCAGCGACAATGAGCGCATCCGCAAGCTCGCCGACAAGCTCTATGACGGCATCATGGCGAAGCTGCCGGAAGTCTATCTCAACGGCGATCGCGAACGGCGCATCCCCGGCAACCTCAACCTGTCGTTTTCCTATGTCGAGGGCGAGAGCATGATGATGGGGATCAAGGACCTTGCGGTCTCCTCCGGGTCCGCCTGCACCTCCGCCTCGCTCGAGCCGTCTTACGTGCTCCGCGCGCTCGGCGTCCGCGAGGACATGGCGCATACCTCGATCCGCATCGGCATCGGCCGCTTCACCACCGAGGCGGAAATCGACTATGCCGTCCAGACCATCGTCGAGCGGGTCGGCAAGCTGCGCGAGCTCAGCCCGCTCTGGGAAATGGCGCAGGAAGGCATCGACATCAGCAAGATCGAATGGGCCGCGCACTGACGGGCCGGCCGGCAAGCAAAGCTGCGAAGTGGAAGGATCAAAGCCATGGCATATAGCGACAAGGTCATCGATCATTACGAGAATCCGCGCAATATCGGTTCGCTCGACAAGAATGCCGCCGACGTCGGCACCGGCCTGGTGGGCGCGCCCGCCTGCGGCGACGTGATGAAGCTGCAGATCAAGGTGAATGCCGCAGGGATCATCGAGGACGCCAAGTTCAAGACCTTCGGTTGCGGCTCGGCCATCGCCTCGTCGAGCCTGGTCACCGAGTGGGTGAAGGGCAAGACGGTGGAGGAAGCCAACAAGATCAGGAACACCGAGATTGCGCAGCACCTGGCGCTGCCGCCGGTGAAGATTCATTGTTCTGTCCTCGCCGAGGACGCCATCAAGGCGGCGATTGCCGATTACAAGGCGAAGCACGGCCAGGGTGCCGACGAGAAGGTCGCCTGAGGAGCCGCGTCGATGCCACTTCCCAGCGCCCTCACCATCACCGATGCCGCAGCCGAGCGCGTGAAGGCGCTGCTGGAAAAGCGCGGCAAGCCCTCCGTCGGCATCAAAGTCGGCGTGCGCACCGCAGGCTGCTCGGGCCTCAGCTACACGCTCGAATATGCCGACGAGAAGGGCAAGTTCGACGAAGTGGTCACCGACAAGGGCGTGACGGTGCTGATCGATCCGAAGGCGGTGATGTTCCTGCTCGGCTCGACCATGGACTACGCGGAAGACAAGCTGAAGAAAGGCTTCGTCTTCATCAATCCGAACGAGAAGGGCCGTTGCGGCTGCGGTGAGTCCTTCCACGTTTGAAGCGAAGCTCCACGCTGTCCAAGCCAGGGTTCGCGCCGGGCGCGCGGCCCGCTTTCAATGAAAGGATGACGATTGGCCATGGCGGATGCGGCCGCAACGACGGGCACGCTGCACGACCTCGCTCCCTGCTGGTCGTGCAAAGGGCCGGTATCGGCGCGCGCCCCCTTCTGCCATGCCTGCGGCGCCATCCAGCCGCCGCGCGCGCTCGACCATTTCAGCCGGCTCAATCTGCCGGTACGCTTCGACCTCGATCCGGCCGACATCGAGAAGCAGTATTTCGGGCTGCAGCGCTATTTCCATCCCGACCGCTTCGCCGCCAAGAGCGCCAAGGAGCGGGCGCTTTCGCTGCAGCACGCGACCAATCTCAACCGGGCCTACGAAACCCTGAAGCAGCCGCTCGGCCGCGCCGAATATCTGCTGGAATTGCAAGGCCGCAAGATCGATGGCGAGGCCACCATCGCCGATGCCGGCTTGCTGATGGAGGCCATGGAATGGCGCGAGGAGCTGGCGCAAGCCGGCGACCGCGCCGCCGTCGACGCCATCATCGACCGCGCCGGCCAGGTGTTCGACGCGAAGGTCGCGGCCATCGGCGAGGCATTCGCCCGTGATGACCTCGCCGGTGCCGCCAAGCTCGCCACCGCGCTCCGCTATTTCAGCAAGCTGATCGACGAGGCGCGCGCCCGGCGCGCCCGGCTCGAGGCGTGAGTATGCAGATTCTCGAAATTACCGAACCCGGCCAGACGCCGCTGCCCCACGCCGGCGAGGCGGCGCCCGCGGTCGGCATCGATCTCGGCACCACCAATTCCCTGGTGGCGATCGCGCGCGACACTCGGCCCGAGGTGCTGCGCGATCCCGACGGCGACGGCATGCTGCCGTCGGTGGCGGCCTATGGCGCCGATGGCTCGGTCATGGTCGGCACGGCCGCGCGGCTGGCGCTGCTCGACCGGCCGGAGGCCGTGGTCAGCTCGATCAAGCGGCTGATGGGGCGGAGCTACGAGGACATCGCCCAGGGCGAGGCGGTCGGCGGGCAGTTGCCGCTGGCGCTGCGGCCGAGCGCCGACGGCCGCATGGTGCATGTCGCCGTGGCCGGGCGCGAACTCACGCCGGTCGAGATTTCCGCGGATATCCTGCGCGCTCTCAAGGCGCGCGCCGAACATGCGCTGGGCCGCGAGGTCGATCGCGCCGTCATCACCGTGCCGGCCTATTTCGACGATGCCGCACGCACCGCCACCAGGGATGCGGCCCGCCTCGCCGGCCTCACCGTGCTGCGCCTGGTCAACGAGCCGACCGCGGCGGCCCTGGCCTATGGCCTCGACAAGGGCGCCGAAGGCCTCTACGCCATCTACGATCTCGGCGGCGGCACCTTCGACGTCTCCATCCTGAAACTCGAGAAGGGCGTCTTCCAGGTGCTCGCCACCGGCGGCGACCACAAGCTCGGCGGCGACGATTTCGACAATGCCATCGTCGCCGACGTGCTGCGGCGGTCCGGCGGCGAGATGCAGGGCGTTGCCGCGCTCAAACAGGCGCAGGCGCTCGCCCGCGATGCCAAGGAATGGCTGTCCGGCCACGAGCGCGGCGAATGGGAGTTCCAGGTCGGCGGGCGCCGGACGAAATACCAGCTCGACCGGGCGCGCTTCGAGGGCCTGATCCGCGATCTGGTGGCGCGCACCGTCCGCACCGCCGAACGGGTGCTCGACGATGCGCGCCTTGCGCCGGCGGCGGTCAAGGGCGTCGTGCTGGTCGGCGGCTCGACCCGGGTGCCGCTGGTGCGGCGCGAGGTGGAGCGGCTGTTCGGCCGGCCGCCGCTTGGCGACATCAATCCGGACGAGGTGGTGGCGCTCGGCGCCGCCCTGCAGGCGGAGGCGCTGACCGTCGGCTCCGACACCTTGCTGCTCGACGTGACGCCGCTCTCCCTCGGCATCGAAACCATGGGCGGGCTGGTGGAGAAGGTGATTCCGCGCAACACGCCCATTCCATCGGCGGCGGCGCAGGATTTCACCACCTACCAGGACGGCCAGAGCGCCATGCTGATCCATGTGGTGCAGGGCGAGCGCGAACTCGTGGCGCAGAACCGCTCGCTCGCCCGCTTCGAACTGCACGGCATTCCACCGATGACCGCCGGCGCCGCGCGCATCCGCGTCACCTTCGCCGTCGATGCCGACGGCCTGCTCGCCGTCAGCGCCGAGGAGCGCACCACCGGCGTGCAGCAATCGGTCGAGGTGAAGCCGTCCTACGGCCTGAGCGAGGAAGAAATGATCCGCATGCTGCGCGAGAGCATGGAGCATGGTCAGGCCGACATGGAAGCCCGGCTCCTGGCCGAGGCGCGGGTCGAGGCGGAACGCGCGCTGCTCGCGCTCCGCTCGGCGCTCCGTCTCGACGGCGATCTGCTGTCGGCGGATGAGCGGGCCGCCATTGACGAAGCCGCCGCTTCCGTCGAGACGACCGTCGCCGCGGCCGACCGCGACGCCATCAACGACGCAGCGAAGGCGCTTGAAGCGGCGACGCAGGGTTTCGCGGAGCGGCGCATGGACCGCGGCATCCGCGCGGCGCTGAAGGGCGTCAGCCTCGATCATCTGGCCGGACGGGTGAGCGGCAATCAAGCCTAGTGGAAGCGTTCAATGCCGAAGATGACGTTCATCCAGACTGACGGCAAGCGGGTCGAGGTCGACGCGCCGGTCGGCCTGTCGGTGCTGGAAATCGCCCACAAGAACAAGATCGATCTCGAGGGCGCCTGCGAAGGCTCGCTCGCCTGCTCGACCTGCCATGTCATCGTCGCGCCGGAATGGTTCGACAAGCTGAAGACGGCGGAGGAGGCGGAGGAGGACATGCTCGACCTCGCCTTCGGCCTGACCCATACCTCGCGTCTCGGCTGCCAGATCATCATCACCCCGGAGCTGGACGGCCTGACCGTCAGCCTGCCGGCGGCGACGCGCAACATGATGCTGAAATAGACGCGGCGAACGAGAGCGAGGGGAGGGTCGCATGGGCTTGCGCTGGACCGACGTGAACGACATCGCCATCGAGCTGGACGAGCGCCACCCCGATGTCGATGTCATGCAGCTCCGCTTCACCGATCTGCATCGTTGGGTCTGCGAATTGCCCGGCTTCGAGGACGATCCGAAGAAATCCAACGAGAAGATCCTCGAGGCGATCCAGATGGCCTGGCTGGAGGAGAAGGACTGATCCTTCTCACGCGCTGCGCCAAGGATTGACCAGATCGGCCAGCGTCGGGGTAAAATCGGCCGCATTGCGCGTGACCAGGGTCAGATGATGAACGCTTGCCGTGGCCGCGATGAAGGCATCCATGATGCCGATCGGTCGACCTAGCCGTTCTCGCTGCACGACGACCCTGCCCCAGGCCGCGGCAACAGCCTCATCGACGGCCAGGATACGCGTTTCAAAGCGCATAGCCAGATCGTGTTGCAGCCAGGATTCCAACCGGCGCCGCCGTCGGCCGGCCGGCAGGCGCTCGACCCCGTAGGCGAGTTCGGCGAACGTTACCGCGCTGACGAACAGATCGTCTTCATCCGCCGCGTCCAGCCAGGCAACCAAGCCGCGGTTCGGATGCGGCTTGGTCCATTCCGACAGGACGTTGGTATCGAGCAGAAAGCTCACAAACCAGGCTTCCGCGCGCGTGCCTTGCTGCGCCGGATTTTCAACCCCGAGCGCCTGAGCGGCGATGCGGCGAGGAACTCGGCCAGGCTGCCGTTGCGCCGGCCCTTGCGTTTCCATTCCTCCGCGGCGACGACAACGACCGCTGTCCGGCCGTGACGGGTAATCGTCTGCGGCCCCTCGGTCGTGGCCTTGTCGATGACTTCGCTGAACCGGGCTTTCGCCCCGGCTACGGTCCAGTTGTCGCTCACGGCTCGGCTCCTAGCTTATGACCCTTTTGGTCATAATAGTCATAAACCGACCCGGCAGCAATTCCACGGGGTTTCTCCGGCAGGGCAATCGGGTGAAAGGCGCCGGAAGAAGATGACGATGAAAAGCAGATGGGCGCTGCTTTTCCCGTCGCCCCCAACGCACCCTCGTCGTCACCCCTGCGAAAATTGGAGGTCCAGCGCGGCGTTCGTCACGGATGCCCCTTCTGGATGCCCGCTTGGCGCGGGAGCGACGATGGGAGCGTCACCGAGCGTTGCTGTCACAACACTAGCGGCATGTAAACGTCGGTCAAGGTGCGCTGCCGCGGGGGTGGAGGTTACGAGCGTGAGGCGTTTCGCCCTTCGCTTCCTGTTGGACGCCGAATACGGCTTCGTACCAATATCCCCGAGGGTTAC
>DATKQA010000596.1:0-6844 GCA_035523835.1 Candidatus Sulfotelmatobacter sp. | reverse complement strand
CCAGACGATGGTCGTGCCGGCGGCATGCACCGCCTTGATGGTCTGGATCAGCTCGCCGCACTCGCTCTCGGTCAAGCCGCCGGCGATCTCGTCGAGCAGGAGTATCCGCGGTGCGGTGGCCAGCGCCCGGGCCAATTCAAGCCGCTTGCGCTCGAGCAGGGTCAGGGTGCGCGCCGCGCTGTTCGCCTTGCCGGCTAGGCCGGTGCGATCGAGGATGTCGACGCAGAGTTCATAGGAGGCGGTTTCGCCGCGCCGGGCGCCGAAGGCGGCACCGACCAGCAGATTCTCGAACACCGTCATATGACCGAAGGGCCGCGGGATCTGATAGGAGCGGCCGATGCCGAGGCGGCAGCGCGCATGCGCCGGCAGCGCGGTGATGTCGCGGTCGAGAAAGCGGATGGACCCGGCGGATGGGCGCAGTTCTCCGGCGATGAGGCCGAACATGGTGCTTTTGCCGGCGCCGTTCGGCCCGAGGATGCCGACCACCTCGCCCTCGGCGATATCGAGGGCGAGGTTGTCGATGACCCGGAGCGCGCCGAAGCTCTTGCAGAGACCCGCAAGCTGCAGCAGCGTACTCATTCCGGCGGCAAAGGGCGCAAACCGTCGACCGCCCCCGCCCGCGCCTTCAGCTCATGGCCTGCATCTTGCCGGCAGCCGGAATTTGCGGCGCGGTTTCGTTCGAGGTAATCACCAGTTCGTACTTGAAAGCGCCGCCGAGCCGCCACTGGCCGCCGACCAGCGGCGTCTTGGCCACGTTCTTGACCGGCCCGTGGCCCCAGGCGATCGGCCCGACGATGGTCTCGAGCTTGGTTGCCTTCAAGGCTTCCAGCGTGCCGTCGCGCTCGCCCGGTCCCTTCGACCGCTTCATCACGTCGGCGGCAATCTCGAACAACGCATGGGCAAAGCCGATCGGCTGCGTCCACTGCTTCTTGGTGCTGGCCGTATAGGCATCGGCGATCTGCTTCGCGCTTTGCCCGTTGAGCGACGATTTGAACGGATGGCTCGGCGTCCACCAGACTTCGGTCGAGAGGTTCTGGCCGGTATTGCCGAGCGCTTCGAGGGCGACGGGAAACAGCAGCGCCTTGCCGACGGAAGCGATCTTCGGCTTCAATCCCTGCTGGTTGGCCTGGGTCCAGAAGGTGGTCCAGTCCGGCGGAATGACCACGCCGGTGATGATCTCGGCATGGCCCTCCTTGTAGGCGCCGATCTGCGCCGAGAAATTGTCGGTCAGATCCTGGAAGCGGCCGGGATCGATCAGCTTGTAGCCCTTGCTGTCGAGCACCGGCGGGAAGCCGAGCTTCTTGTCGCCCCAGGCATTGCCGTCGCCGTCGTTCGGAAACAGGCCGCCGACCACCTTGTTGGTCTGCAACTGGCTCCACATGTTGGTATAGACGGCAATCACGTCTTCCAGGCCCCAGAAGAAGTGATAGGTATATTTGAAGCCGGTATCGGGCTTGCCGCCGCGGGCGAAGAACCAGGGCTGCCACGGCGCCACGGTGGAAAGGCACGGCACCTCGTTGACCTCGCACTGGTCGGAGACGGGATTGGTGGTCTCCGGCGTCGAGGCGACCAGCATCAGGTCGACCTTGTCCTTGAGGATGAGATCGGCCGCCACATCGGCGGCGCGGTTGGGGTTGGACTGGCTATCCTTCACCAGGATCTCGACGGGGACGGCCTTGCCGCCGATACTGACGCCGCTCTTGAATAGCGCGCGCACACCGGAGATCACAAAACTGTCGGCTTCGCCGAAGGCGGCAAGCGGCCCGGTCTGCGGACTGACATAGCCGAGCTTGTAGGTCTTGCCCTGGGCCAGCGCCGGAAACCCGATGCCGCCGGCCAGCGCGCCGACGGTGAGAGCGCCGCCGCCCTGGATCACGCGACGACGGCTGACGGTCCGTCCGTTGCGGTGGCTGATCTTGCTCATGTCTTCCTCCCCCTTTTGTTCGATGCCTGTCCTTCAGGCGACTTGCGGTCGCCGCCCTTGGTAGGCGTCCTCCAGCAGCTTGCGGATGCCGGCAAGCTCGATCGGCCGTGGATTGGGATAGGGATTCTCGGTGGCGAGCCGCGCCGCCCGCTCGATGCCATCCTGCGGCATGCCGATATCCCTGAGCGCCACCGGCGCGCCGACGCGCACGGCGAGATCGTAAAGACCCTCAGCCGCATCCGCCGCGCCCAGCGCCGCGGCCACGCGCCGCATGGCTTCCGGCGCAGCGGCGCGGTTGAAGGCCGCCACCTGCGGCAGGATGACGGTATGCACCTCGGCGTGCGGCAGGTTGAAGCTGCCGCCGAGCGTGTGGCAGAGCTTGTGGTGCAGCGCCATGGCGACGCTGCCGAGCGAGACGCCGGCCAACCAGGCACCGTAGAGCGCATCGCCGCGGGCGGCGACATTGTCGGCTTCCTGCACGACCAACGGCAAGGCACGGGCGAGCGCGCGAATGCCTTCCTCCGCCATCAGCGAGATCACCGGGTTGGCGTCCTCGGCGTAGAGCGCTTCGACGCAATGGGCGAGCGCGTTCATGCCCGAAGGGCCGGCGATGCGCGTCGGCAGCGAAAGGGTCAGCAAGGGATCGTAGATCACGGTGCGCGGCAGTACCCGGCGGTCGCGGCCGGTGCGCTTCACGCCGTTCTCGGTCAGGCCGTAGATCGGCGTCATCTCCGACCCGGCATAGGTGGTCGGCACGGCAATGATCGGCAGCCCGCTCTCCAAGGCGATGGCCTTGCCCAGCCCGGTGGTGGAGCCGCCGCCGATCGCCACGGCGCAGTCGGCGCCGAGCCTGTCGGCTTCGGCCCGGGCGGCTCGCGCCGTCTCGATCGGTACATGCATCACCGCTTGCGCATAGACCCCGGCGGAGCGGGCGCCGAGCCGCTCGGCAGCCGCCAGCGCTTGCTCGCGCTGTTCGGGCGTCGCCAGAACCAGCGCGCGCCTGGCGCCGAGCCGTTCCACTTCCGCCGCCAGGCGGTCGAACGCGCCGGCGCCGAAGATCACGCGGCTCGGCAATTGCTCGTAGGTAAAGGCCAGCA
The DNA here is from genome assembly GCA_035523835.1 of Candidatus Sulfotelmatobacter sp. GTDB lineage: Bacteria > Pseudomonadota > Alphaproteobacteria > Ferrovibrionales > Ferrovibrionaceae > DASQHM01. Next base: position 3,823 of record DATKQA010000596.1, on the reverse strand, counting down.
CTTGCCGCTCCGCCCCTATTCCGCCTTCGGCCCGGGATCGCGCGGGTACCAGGGCGGTATCGTCGCATCCACGTTGACCCAGACGGATTTCGCCTCGGTGTAGTCGTGCATGGCTTCGAAGCCCATTTCGCGGCCGTAGCCCGATGCGCGCACGCCGCCGAACGGCGAGCCGGGATTGACCCGCTTGTAGCAATTGATCCAGACCATCCCCGCTTGCATATGGTGCGCCACGCGGTGCGCGCGGGCGATGTTCGCCGTCCACAGGCCGCCGCCGAGGCCATAGGGCGTGGCATTGGCGATGCCGATCACCTCTTCCTCGGTCTTGAAGGTGCTGACCGAGACGAACGGCCCGAAGACCTCCTCCATGCAGACCCGATCCTGCGGCTGCGCGCGCACGACGGTCGGTCGCACGTAGTAGCCCTTGGCCAAGGCCGGCGCGTCGGGTGCCGCGCCGCCAGCAAGAATCTCGCCGCCTTGCTGATGCGCGATCTGGCAATAGGTGAGCACGCGGTCGCGGTGGCCGGCGGAGGTAAGCGGGCCCATCTCCGTCTGCGGGTCCAGCGGATCGCCGAGCCTGATGGAATCGGCCAGCCGGATAAAGCCTTCGAGAAATTCGTCGGCGATGCGCTCGTGCAGCAGCAGGCGCGAACCGGCGATGCAGGCTTGGCCCTGGTTGTGGAAGATGGCGAAGGCCGAGCCGTTGATCGCGGCTTTCAGGTTGGCGTCGTCGAAGACGATATTGGCGCCCTTGCCGCCGAGCTCGAGCTGCACGCGCTTGAGGTTGCCGGCCGAGGCCCGAACGATCTTGCGACCGGTCAGGGTCGAGCCGGTGAAGGCGATCTTGGCCACGTCCGGATGCTCGGCGAGATGCTGGCCGGCGGTGGCGCCGTAGCCGGGCACGATATTGACCACGCCTTCCGGCAGGCCGGCCTCGGCCATCAGCTCGCCGATGCGCAAGGTGGAAAGCGGGGTCAGCTCCGCCGGCTTGAGCACGACCGTGTTCCCCGCCGCCAGCGCCGGTCCCATCTTCCAAGAGGTGAACATCAGCGGGAAATTCCACGGCACGATCTGGCCGACGACACCGACCGGTTCGCGTAGCACATAGTTCAGAAAGCCCTGCTCCACCGGCACCACCGAGCCTTGCAGCTTGTCGGCCATGCCGCCGAAGTAGCGGAAGGTCGCGGCGGTGCGCGGCACATCCAGCCCGCGCGAATCCTTGATCGGGTGCCCGGTGTCGAGCGATTCGAGGCGGGCCAGCTCGTCCGCGTGCCGCTCGATGAGATCGGCGAGCTTCAGCAGGATGCGGCCGCGGTCGGCCGCCGCCATGCCGCTCCATTTCGGAAAAGCCGCGGCCGCGGCCCGCACCGCCCGGTCGACGTCCGCCGCCTTGGCTTCGCTGACCTCGGCGAGCACCGAACCGTCATGCGGATTGAGCGTGGCGAAGCGCGCGCCGTCGAGCGCCTCGACGAAATCGCCGCCGATGAAGAGCCGCGTCTGGCAGGTCATGGCCGCGCGGCGGTCAGAATTTCACCGGGACGACCGGCGCCTTGCCGCTGTTGATGAGCGCCGGAATGGTGGCGGAGTTGTTCTCCCACACTAGCAGCATCGAGCGCTTCGGCGAAAAGCCCTGGTGGCGGATATCCGCCGGCATGGCGCAGATGTCGCCCGCCCGCGCCACCACGCGCGCGCGAGGCGCTCCGGTCTCCTTGTCCTTCACCTCCCAGATGATCTCGTCGGAAAGCTGCAGGAACCACTCGACCCGGTCGTTGCCATGCTCCACCGGCAGGATGAATTCCTCCGATGTCGGACAATAGAGGCTGTCCTTCACCACCGAGCAGACGGACGGATTCCAGGTCACGTCGGAGCGCGACAGATAGGCGAACAGGTTGAAGGCCGAGACCTCGTTCTCGAAGCCCGGCTCGATATGCACTTCCGGCTGATCCTGCGGCACGTCGGCGAAATGCCGGTTCACCGGATAGCCGTTCTTGTCGGAGCGGAGCGGCGTGTCGCCCGGCAATCCCACCATGCGGTTGGCGGTGACGCGCAGCCGCTCGATGGCGCGCTTGTTGTCGCCGTCCTTGCGGCCGTAGGGCTGCTTGGTCTCCTCCGGCGCGGCGAAGGGGTCGTAGCCGCGATTGGTCCAGTCGTCGAGGATGGCCTTGAAGGTGGCCATCAGGTCGTCGGACTTGTAGGTCTCGTTATAATCGATGCCGTTCTTGCGATAGGCGTCGTTGAAGCGCCCGGCGAACATGTCGACGGTGCCGTAGTGATTGAGGGTGCCGAACACGCCGTCGAAATTAACCGTGCCGTAGAAGAAATTCCACGCGATGTCGCGCTGCAGCGCGCGCAGGAAGGCATCGGCCGCCATGGTATGGCTGCCTTTCGGCCATTTGATGTGCACGAAATATTCGTCGCGGCGGAATTCGAACTTGCCCTTCTTGAAGCGGCGATAGCCGTAGTAATTGTCGGGCTCGGATGCCTGGACGGCCGGTTGCGTCGCCATGCTGCGTCTCCTACTTGGTCTGGCAGATGTCGGCCCAGCGCTCGACCGTCACCTCGCCCTGGATGGTCTGGATGGTCACGACCGCGGCCCGGTCGGCGTGGAACTGGTAGGCCGCGCCTTTCGGCAGCAGGGTCATGTGGCCGCGGCCGGCAACGATGCGCCCCATCTTGCGGCCCTTCGGCTCGCCCTTGATCTGGACCGCGCCGTTCTTTCCCTCTGCCACCGGCGCGCCGTCCGGCTTGAGCAGGCGAATCTCGACCTTGCCGTCCATGACCAGGGCGAATTCGTCGTGGGCGCAGGCGTACCAGGGCGAGGTCCCTTCGGCGCGAACCGCCTCGATCACATATTCGAAATTCTTGCCGACAGCGATCCGCTCGTAGGGTTTCGCCCGGTCGGCCACTTCGAAGACGTTGGAGAAGACATAGTTTCGCGGGTCGTCGTTGATGATCTCGACGCCGCCCTTCTGGTAGTTCTGCAGCGAACCGAAGACCGTTTTCACATCCGTCATCGCCTGCCCTCCCTTGGCCGCGCCGGCGCCGCCGTACGCGCCGCGGCGCCAAGCCTTGTCGGCATCAGCCGGGCCGAGTTTCCACCGAAGTCTAGTCCCGCGCCCGCGGTCCGGCCTGCACGATCCGAACACTGGCGCTGCACAAACCGGACTGGAAGCGAGCCGGGCCGTCCGTCCAGACCATCAGGCGCGGAGCGAGGCGCGATAAGCCGCCGGCGTGGTGCCGCACTGCCTGCGGAAGACGCGGGTCAGGTGCTCCTGATGACAGAAGCCGCATTCCAGCGCAACCGCCGCGATCGGCAGCTCGCCGTTCGACAGCAGGCGTTTCGCCCGCTCGATGCGGACCCGCAACAGATACTGGTGCGGCGCCAGGCCGGTGGTGATGCGGAATTGCCGGGCGAAATAGACCGGGCTCAGGCCGACGACCGCTGCGACTTCCGGCAGTGCCGGATCATGCTCCAGGTTGGCCTCGATGAAGTCGATGGCACGGCGCAACTGCCGCTCGCTCAAACCCATCTTGCGGGCCGGCGGCGTCGGCCGTGCCGCCGCGGACGAATGGTCGTGGATCAGTCGGGCCGCGGCCGCGCGCGCCAGATTGTCGACATAGAGCGCAGTCGCGGCGCCGGCATCATGCAATTGGTCGCGCAGGCTGAGCGCGACCTGCTCCAGCAGGGGATCGCGGTCGCCCAAGCGGGGAATGATGCGGATCGCCTCGCCGTTGTCGAGTTCGTCGGCGATTTCGTCGACGATGGAGCGGTGCAGGTAGAAGTGCACGGTATCGAGCAGACCTTCGAGCCGCACGTCGAATTCCA
>DATKQA010000595.1:0-3257 GCA_035523835.1 Candidatus Sulfotelmatobacter sp. | reverse complement strand
CGCGCGACCGGCGCCAGCGTGGTCGCGCCGTTGTACTGGTAGACCTTGTAGTTGACGCTCTTGCCGCTGTTCGTGGCGTCCTGCACGAATTTCGGGATGTCGGTCAGGCCTGCCGGCGTCAGCGTCTCCTGCGTGCTGTAGAAGCTCGGGATGTCGGCATCGAGCAGGTCGCCGCCGGTTCCGACGATCAGCGCCGGCGCATAGACTGCCGGATTGGCGAAGTTGACGTACTGAAGCTGGTGGATGTGCCCGGACAGGAACAGCGCGATGTTGGCCGGCACGCCCTTCAGGAACGCACTGCCCCCGTAGCTGCCGCCGCTATAATACGCCGCCTGCTCGGTATAGTCGCCGTAGTCGTCGGTCACGGGGTTCTTGCCGACGATCGAAATCAGGTTGTTGTTCGCGTCGGTGGTGACGCCAAGGCCGAAGGTCGGCTTGTGCGTGGCATAGATGTTGATCGACTTCGGCCCGACCGCGGCGAGCACGTTGGTCATGTCGATCTCGTAGTTCTTCGCCATGTTGGTGTCGACGGCGCTGTCGTTGGCGAAGCTGCTGTCGTGAACCAGGTAGTTCACGTTGTTGACCGGCACGATATAGGTCGGCTCGAAATCCGGGTTGTAGGTCGGCGTCGGCGCATCGGCCGTGCCGCCCGGCGCCGGATAGGCGGCGGTCTTGGCGCATTCGACCTTGTTGATGTCGTACGGATGCGGATCGAGCAGCGCGTACCAGCCGCGCGCGCCGCGCCCGCAGCTTTCGTGGTTGCCGCGGACCATCACCCACGGCGCCGCCGCGAGCAGGCTCTTGGCCGGATAGAACAGGTCGGCATTCCAGCTATCGAAGGTGTCGCCCCAGGTTTCGTAGCCGGTGCTGGTCGTCGTGTTGCAGCCGGTATAGGTCTCCGTGCCGCTGGTGAGGCAGTTGGTGTCGCGGTAGAACCAGTCGCCGACCTGCACGATCAGATCCGGCTTCATGCTCACTTCGAGCCCGGCGAGCATCTGTAGCGGGAAGCTTCTCGGGTCCTGGCAGTCCTGCTGGTTGGCGCCGCCGGCGGTGCGCGCGCCGTTCATCCGGCAGCCGGTGTCGGCCATCACCAGGATGCGGTGCGGGTGGCTGACCGGCAGCTTCAGGTCCACGCCGTCGATCGTCGCCACGCGCGGGCTGCTCGGGATGACCGCCTCGCACTCCGTCCAGCTTGTCGTGGCGACGGCGCCGCCGTTGACGCCGGGCAGCGTCTGGCCGGCGGTGGCGCTCGCGTTGATGAAGTACTGCGGATAGCCGGTCTTGCCGTTGGTGGCGCCGGCCGTGCCGGGCACGTCGGTCAGCGTCGCGCCGTCGAACCGCCGGGTCATGGCGATGACGCGGTCGTGGTTCAGCGTGACCGACGGGCAGCCGTTGTCCGGATAGTCGGAGACGATGGCGCGGGCGAGGATCGTTGGCGTCATGCTCAGCGGCGCATCGCCGAAATTCGCCGTCGTCGGAAATTTCGCCGTGCTGCCAGGCGCGAGCTGGATCCAGCTTGCCACGACGTCGCTGGCATGCGCCGTGCCGCCCGCGGTCAGCAGCACGCCGAGCGCCGCGACCAGAATTCCCAATTTCAGCCGGATCCCCATGTTCCCCTCCGGAAATTTACCGACTGGTAATGCAAGCCACGCCGGAAGTTGCGTGACCGTTTCGGGACGGTTTGATGCAACGTCGAGAAATTCACATCACCCGATGGCCCGGGCGAGTAGAAAACCGGAGCCGGCGCCAAGACCCGGACCCGGATGGGTGGAGGCGCCGATATGATATAATCTATCAATATGCGTTCGATGATTGACCGAGGTCTTGAACGGCCGCCACAGGAAGAACTGGTCGAGGCCGCAGAACCCGCCATACGGGTCGCCGCCGACCAGATTGACGTTGAACGTTTCCAGATCTGCCGGCGAATAGGCGCGGCGGTGCAGGACGCCGTCCCGAAACCCCTCGATGTGGGTGGCGAGGATCGCTTCCACGCGGTCGGCATAGGCTTCGCGCAGCGCCTCGGTCCAGGCGCCGTCGGCAGGGACGGCAAGTTCGCCGGCGGCGTCGCCCTTGAGGCGGCGCGGCGCCTCCGGCAGTTGCAGCCACAGGATGGCGCGGCCGGGCGGGCAGCGGGACGGATCGAAGGCGGTCGGCTGGCCGACGCAGACCGTCGGCACTGCGGGCAGCAGGCCGCGCTCGCATTCGTTGGCGGCGCGGGAGACGCCGTCGAGCCCTGGCGTCAGGTGCAGCAGCGCGACCTGCTCCAGCCCCGGCGTCTTCCAGCGCGGCGGGGCGGCGAGGGCGTAGTGGATCTGCATGTTGCCCTTGCCGTACCGGTAGGTCCGCAGCCCCTCGGCGACCGGCGCGGGCAGCGCTGCCGGGTCCAGCAGGCGGCCGTAGAGTTGGCTGGGCGTCACGGAGCAGATGACGCCTTTGCGCGCAAGCAATTCCTCGCCGCCGGCGAGCCGCACGCCGCGCGCGGCGCCGGAGGTCTGGTCGAGCAGAATTTTCTCCGCATCCGCATCGGTGCGGATCGCGCCGCCCTGGTCGGCAATCAGCCGCTCGAACGCCGTCAGCAGATTTTGCGCGCCGCCTTTGACGATCGGCGCGCCGGCGGCTTCCAGCGCGAAGGCGATCACCTTCGCCATCTGCGCGGAATAGGCGCTCTCCGGCCCGAGGCCGGTATGCAGCACCCAGGGCGCGTAGAGCGCGTGCAGCACCTCCGAGCGATAACCCTGTTCCAGCCAGCCGCGGGCGGTGCCGAGCGCCTCGCCGAAGAAGCCGGCGAAGTTGCGCAAGCCGCGCTTCCACGCTTCCCGCGCCAGCAGTTTTGCGGTTGGCCACGACCACAACTGGCCGCCAAGGAGAGAAAAGATCAGGTTCAGGTTCGGGCCGAGCGCGTCGAGGTCGCGCAGATAGGCGGCACCGTCGCCCGCCGCCAGCGCGTCGAACGCGGCGGCGTTGGCGGCGCGGTCCATGCGGATCACGGCGGCCCGGCCGTCCGGCAGCAGCACGCCGGAGGGCACCGGCGAATGGCAGAATTCGAGGCCGCGCTTGCCAAGATCTTCCGCCAATGCCGCATAAGCCGGCGAGGTGATGAAAAGTACAAAAGTCGTTGCCAGCACGTCGTGGACGAAGCCGGGTTCGGTGATCGCCTCGGTACGGATGCAGCCGCCGATGCGGTCGTTGCGCTCCAGCACGAGCACCTTGTGCCCCTTGCGCCCGAGCAGCGCCGCCGCGACGAGGGCATTGATGCC
>DATKQA010000594.1:0-4866 GCA_035523835.1 Candidatus Sulfotelmatobacter sp. | reverse complement strand
CCAGGTTCCACGGCTGCAACTCGTGCAGGCTTTGATAGGCCTTTTCCGAGCCGGGAAAATCGGCGCCGGCGAAGGCGACGTCGCCGGCAAGCTCCATCACCTGCGGCGATTTCGGCGCCTCCTTCTGCGCTACGGCCAGGTGCTCCTTCGCCTGCGGCAGGTCGCGCTGCGACAGGGCGGCCCGGCCCATCCCGATCTGCACATCGACCGAGTTCGGATCGGCCTTGAGACCCTCGGCGAAAACCTTCGCCGCCTCGTCGCGCTGGCCAAGCGCGAACAAGGCCTCGCCGCGCAGCGCCAGCAGGCTCGCCGCCAGTTGCGGCGAGGCACCTTGGACGGGATCGGTCAGCTCCAGCACCGCTTTCGGCTTGCGCAGCAGCAGTTCCGCCTGGGCCAGCGGCTTGTTGACCATCGCCGGCGTGGCCCCGTCGTCGCGGGCATGCTGCAGCTCGACCTCGCCGGCGGTCGCATCCGACAGATCGACGTAGGTCTGCCCGAGCATGGTTCGGGCCTCGACATTCTTCGGTTCTTTCTGCAGGGCATTTTTCAGGTCGATGATGGCCGCGTGGACCTCGTTGCTGGCGAGATGCGCCTGCGCCGCCTTGATATAGTCGGCCGCGCTCTTGCGATCGCCGCAGCCCGCCAGGGTCAGCAGCACCGCCACGACAACGGCACCATAGGCCAGGGCGCCGCTCCGGCGCGCCGCCGTCGACTTCGCTTTCGTCATGCTAAAGCCTCATGTGAGGTCAAGGGGAATTCAACTAGCCATGCCCGGTACTGGATTGTCGGCGAACCAATGGCGAACCGCCGAGCAGACGATCCCGTTGTGAATGGCATCGAAACTACTCCCCCTGCGGCGCACCAGCAAGCCTGGAGCGGAAGCAATGGCGGCTCGCGCCGAAGCGCGCCCGATGCGTTTAGGCAAAATTACACGCTCGCCCGCTAGGCTCTCGTCCGGGCGCAATAGTGAGGCGAAATTGTTAAATGAATCATTGACATCCGGCGGCCTCACGCAGCCCGGCGCGCAGACGGTCGCGGCGCGTCCGGCCACACCGGCGGCGAAGCCAGCTCGCCAAAGCGTGACCGGTGACGTGAAGCGGCGTCTTCCCTGGCGCGGCGGCCGCCGTGATACTATGCGATGATGCTTCGGCTGCCCTTCCCCGTTGCCCGCACCACGGCTCGCTGCCGGCACGCACCGGCGCTTTGGCTGGCCGTTGCGCTCGCTCTGTCGGGCTCGATCGCCGCCGGCGGCAACGCCTCGGCGCAAACCCCGGGAGCGGAGAGCGCCACGCCGCAGTTCGTGGTCAATTGCTACGACCAGGAGCGCGACCTGGTCACCCGCGGGCTGACCAGCGACTGCCACGGCCGCGTCGTGTCCGATGCCGAGGCCCAGGCGATCCAGGAACACCGGGAAGAGCGGCTGCAGCGGGCTTTCCAGAGGCACCCGCAACCGGCCCCCGAGGGCACCCGGCTGGTCAGCATCGGCACCAGCTTCTTCGTCAGCGAGGACGGCAAGCTGCTCACCAACAACCACGTGGTCGACGGTTGCAAGGCGGTGACCATCGAAACCCCCAACGACCTCTCCATGCCGGTGAAGGTGCTCGCCGTCGACGTGCACTACGATCTGGCGCTGCTGCAGGCGGCGATCAAGCCGCCGGGGATCGCCGTCTTCCGCGCGCAGCTCCTGTCGAACGTCGGTGCGCCGGTCGCCACCATCGGCTATCCCGACCAGGGCATGCCGCCGCGCGAGCCGATGGTCACCACGGGCACCCTGCTCAAGCCGATCAACGACGGTATGGGGGCGGCCCGCATCGCCATCCAGGCCGACGTGCGCCACGGCAACAGCGGCGGGCCGCTGCTCGACGATCGCGGCCAGGTGATCGGCGTGGTCAATGCCAAGATCAATACGGTGACCGTCTATCGCACCACCGGCAAGGTGATCGACGATCTCGGCTTCGGCATCGCGTTGCCGGTGGTGCTGGATTTCCTCAAGCGCAACAACACGGCCGTGCTGCTGGCGCCCGAGGGCGCCAGGCTGACCGGCCCGCAATTGCTCGACCTGGCGCGGCCCTATATCGCCCGCGCCGGCTGCTGGAAATAGTCGCAAGCGCCGCCCGGTGCTACAGCAGCACCTCGGCCGGCATGGGATGGCCGAGAAAGGCGGTCGGGCTGGCGGTGAGGCCGTAGGCGCCGGACTGGAACACGACCACGAGGTCGCCGACCTCGGCGCGGGGCAGCAGCATCTTGTCGGCCAGCAGGTCGAGCGGCGTGCAGAGACAGCCGACCACGCTCGCCGTCTCGGTCGCCGTTTGGCCCAGCCGGTTGCCGATGGCGACCGGGTAGTTGCGCCGGATCACCTGGCCGAAGTTGCCGGAGGCGGCAAGCTGGTGGTGCATGCCGCCGTCGGTAACCAGGAACACCTGGCCGCGCGATTCCTTGCGGTCGAGGATGCGCGTCACATAGATGCCGGCCTCGCCGACGATATAGCGGCCAAGCTCGACGATGACCCGCGCTTCCGGCAGGTGCACCGCGACGCGCGTCCGGATAAGCCGGTCGAGGTTGTCGCCGATCGGCGCGATGTCGAGCGCCACGTCCTTGGGGAAATAAGGAATGCCGAAGCCGCCGCCGATATTCAGGTGGCGGACCGGCGCCGGCGCATGCGCCTGCAGGCGGATCGCCAGCTCGATGGTCTTCTGCTGCAGCGATTGCAGGATGTCGGCGCTGAGGTTCTGCGAGCCGGAAAAGATATGAAAGCCGACGAACTCCAGATCCAGCGCGGCGAGCTCGCCGAGCAGGGCCGGAACCTGCTCGGCATCGATGCCGAACTGCGCCGCGCCGCCGCCCATGCGCATGCCGGAACCCTTGACCTCGAAGTCGGGATTGACGCGGACGGCAACGCGCGGACGGCGGCCGGCCCTGGCCGCGGCGGCGGCGACCGTCCGCATCTCGCCGGCCGATTCCATCTCGATGGTGATGTCGGCGGCAACCGCCTGGGCCAGTTCGGCCGGGGTCTTGCCGGGACCGGCGAAGCTCACCCGTTTGGCCGGCATCGGCGTGTCGAGCGCCGTCTTCATCTCCAAGGTCGAGGCCACGTCGAAGCCGTCGATCAGGCCGGCCAGATGCTGCACCACCGCCGGCATCGGATTGGCCTTGATGGCATATTGCAGCGAGACGCTGGCCGGCAGATGGCGGCGGAGATGGGCGATGCGGTCGCTGATCAGGCGCCGGTCATAGGCGAAGAAGGGCGTGCTGCCGACCCGCTCGGCGAGCCGGGTCAGCGGCACGCCGCCGACCTGCAGGCAGCCGTCGACCACGGCGAAAGCGGCCTGGGCGGGGTGGGCCGGCGGCGGCGCGGCGCTCATGCGGTCCTGTCGTCGCTGAGCGCGTCGGCCAGCTCCGTCGACAGCGCCTTGCGATCGATCTTGCCGTTGGGATTGCGCGGCAGGGTCGGCCGCTCGACCACCCGACGCGGCACCATGTAGAGCGGCATCTGCCGCCGGCATTCCAGCAGCAGGGCCTCGGCATCAAGCGCGCGCCCGGCCGGCGGCGCCGCCACGACGACGATGCCCTGGCCGAGCGTCGCATGCGGAATGCCGAGCGCCACCGCCTCGCCGACCAGGCCGGTGGCATAGAGCACGTCCTCGACCTCGGTCGGGCTGACCCGATAACCGGAGGTCTTGATCATCTCGTCGCGCCGGCTGACGAAATAGAGGAAGCCTTCGGCGTCGCGCCGCACCACGTCGCCCGACCAGACGGCGATCTCCGGCAGGCAGATGCCCGGCGCTTGGCCGGGCGCCGGCTTGAAGCGTTCGGCGGTACGCTCGACATCGTTCCAATAGCCGAGCGACACCAGCGCGCCGCGATGCACCAGCTCGCCCGGCTCCTCGGCATCGCAGAGTTCGCCGTTCGGCCTGACCACCAGGATTTCCGCGTTGGGGATGGCCTTGCCGATGGAATCCGGCCGCCGGTCGACCTCGGCCGGGTCGAGGTAGGTGGAGCGGAAGGCCTCGGTCAAGCCGTACATCAGATAGGGCTTGGCCTTCGGCACCGCCGCCCGCAGGCGGTCCAAGGTCGCGCGCGGCATATGGCCGCCGGTGTTGGCGAAGTAGCGCAGGCTGTTCGCCGCTGCCGCCGGCCAGTCGAGCTGGGCGAGCTGGATCCAGAGCGGCGGCACGCAGGTCAGGCCGGTAATGCGTTCCTCGGCGCAGGTCCGCACCACGTCGCGCGGCAGCAGGTAGTTGAGCAGGGTGACCCGGGCGCCGACGGCGAAGGCGGTGGTGAGCTGGCTCATGCCGGCATCGAAGCTCAAGGGCAGGACCGAGAGGATGCGATCGTCGGCATCGTTTTCGAGATACTGCGAGACGCTGAGCGCGCCGGCGACGATGTTGCGATGCGACAGCACCACGCCCTTGGGATTGCCGGTGCTGCCGGAGGTATAGAGGATCGCCGCCATGTCGGTATCGATCACCCGGCTCGGCCCGCCCGCGCCGCGCGCGGCCATGGCCGCCTCCCAGGGCAGCACCGCCTTGTCACCGACCGCCGCCGCCGTGCCGTCGACCAGGATCACGGCGCGAAGGTCGGCCGACTGGCCGATTTCCTCCATCAGGTCGGCGAAGCGCTGGCGCGAGGTCACCAGGATGCGCACGTTGCAGTCGCGCAGGATATAGCCGACCTGGCGCGGCTTGAGCAGCGGGTTGATCGGCACATAGACGCCGCCGGCCGCGGCGGCGCCGAACATGGCGCTCACCGTCTCGATCCGCTTCTCCAGGTAGATCGCCAGGCGTTCGCCGCGGCGCAGCCCGAGGCCGGCAAAGCCCGCCGCCGCCGCCGCGACCCGCTCCGCCAGGGCGGCATCGTCGAGCACCG
>DATKQA010000593.1:0-4536 GCA_035523835.1 Candidatus Sulfotelmatobacter sp. | reverse complement strand
GAGGAGAGGAAGGTGATCAGGCTCTTCGCCGCCGACTTGTTGGGCGAGAAGCTCCACACGCCCCAGAAGAACGGCAGGAACGGCGCGAAGCGGCCCTTCGGCCCGACCGGCGCGTCAATCGTCCAGCAGTCCGCCGCCACTTGCGGCGCATCGCGCTTGGCCACCGCCCAGGCGCTCGGCGGATTCATGATCAGCGCGCCCTTGCCCGAAACCAACCACTTGTTGTTGCCGGCGTCGTCCCAGGCCCAGCAATCCGGCGGCAGGTTCGGCGCCACCTTCTTGAACCACTCCATGACCTGCTTGGTGGCATCGGACTTGATGGTGATCTCGCCCTTGGCATTGACCATCTCGGCGCCATAGGCGTGGAACACCGTGCCGACCCAATCGACCGCGTCCGAGGTCTGGCCCATCGGCATGCCGAAGGCGTGGTCGCCCTTGGCGCACTTGGCGGCGGCATCGGCAAAGGCGTCCCAGGTCCACTTGTCGGCCAGTTCCTTGTTCGGCGGCGCGCTCTTCGGATAGGCCGCTTGAACGTCCATGCCGGCGAGGTTCTTCATCAGGCTGATGCGGGCGACGGGCGTCTTAACCTGGCTGCCGGGCGAGGCTGGCGCCGCGACCCAATGGCCGCTCTTCGCCTTGCCGAGATATTGCACCACCGGATTGACGTCGCCATTGGCGGCGATCAATTCCTTCATCACGTCGTCCATCGGCTCCAGCAGTTCCGCATGGCCGAGCGGTTCCCAGGTCGGGAAGGCGAGGAAGTCGTGGCCGGACTTGGCCTGCGCCTCGGCCTGGATGGTGAGCAGGTTCTTGAAGCCGTTGGAGGTGATGTAGTCGACCTGGACCTCGACTTTTTCCTTGTCGGCCCACTCATGCACCAGCTTGGTCAGCGTGTCGTTGGCGCCCGGCACCCAGTGGTCCCAGAAGCCCATGGACAGCTTGCCGGCCGCGTTGGCGGTGCGGATATAGGGAAAGGCGATGGCCGCCGAACCCGCCAGCGCCGTCCGCTGCAGGAACTTGCGCCGCGTGAGCCGGGCCGACTTTTTGTCTGGCTTCATGAACGTATCCTCCCAAGTTTGTTGTCGATTGCGAACGCGCCACTGCAACTAATAATTCTTCAAGCGCCTCCGGTCGTGCCAATAATGCATATCGTGGCTGTATATTGGCGGAAATGCTAGCCCTGACCGGCAACGGCGGTCCATAAGAATATTGGCGCCGGCACGAGGCGCGAATACCGCATGCCAGACGCAGGTTTGGCTCGCTTGACAGGGGTCGGGCAGCGACCGATCCTCGCGCATCACCAGGGAGGCTCGATCGTGCGCGAAAACAAGGTTCGGACCATCTGGCGCCAGGGCGGCGCCGTCATCAACGGCTGGCTCGGCATCCCGAGCAGCCTGGCCAGCGAGAGCATGGCCCAGGCCGGCTGGGATTCGCTCACCATCGACATGCAGCATGGCCTGGTCGACTACAGCGCCGCGGTACCCATGCTGCAGGCCATCTCCACCACGCAGATCACGCCGCTGGCGCGGGTGCCGTGGCTCGAGCCGGGCATCATCATGAAGACGCTCGATGCCGGCGCCTACGGCATCATCTGCCCGATGATCAATTCACGCGAGGAGTGCGAAGCGCTGGTCGGCGCCTGCCGCTATGCCCCGAAGGGCTACCGCAGCTTCGGCCCGACCCGGGCCATCTGGTATGCCGGCAGCGACTATGCCAAGCAGGCCAACGATACCGTGCTCGCCATCGCCATGATCGAAACCCAGAAGGCGATGGACAACCTCGATGCCATCATGAGCACGCCCGGTCTCGACGGCATCTATATCGGGCCGGCCGATCTCGGCCTGTCGCTCGGTGGCGAGCCGCGCGGCGACCAGACCGATCCGAAGATCTATCAGGCCATCGAGCGCATCCTGGCGACCGCCAAGAAGCACAATGTGGTGCCGGGCATCCATTGCAGTTCAACGGCTTATGCCAAGAAGATGATCGCCATCGGCTTCCAGCTCGTCACCGTGATGTCGGATGCCGCCACCCTCGGCATGATGGCGCGGCAGACCGTGGCCGAAATGCGGGCCGATGCCAAGGAGGTGAAGGCGAAGTCCGGCAGTCTCTATTGACCACGGCGCCGGCGGAAGGGCGGACCGGTCCTTTCGGAAGCCGGCGCGCCGCCTTGCCTTTTGCCGCCCAAGCTTTCACCATAGCGTCATGAGACTCGCGAAGTTCCGCATCGGCGATATCGTCAAGCATCGCATCCATCCGTTCCGCGGCGTCATTTTCGATGTCGATCCGGTCTTCTCCAACACCGAGGAATGGCTGCAGGCGATTCCCGAGGAATACCGGCCGCGGCGCGACCAGCCGTTCTATCATCTGCTGGCTGAAAACGCCGAAACCACTTACATTGCCTATGTTTCCGAGCAGAACCTGCTACCGGACGAGAGCTTGAAGCCGGTCCGGCATCCGAACATCGGCGACTTCTTCGCCGGCATTCGCGACGGCCGTTATGTCTCGAAGCGGCAGATGGCGAATTAACCCGGCCGAGACGACGCGCGCCGGCCGGCACCACCCGTCAGCAGACATGCAGGGAATGGGCGGGCGATTGCAGCAGGAAGCCGCTCGACTGCGATTCGCTGGCGCTATCGGCGGTGAACTTCTGGCCGAGGAGCTGACCGCCGGCCTGGTCCTCCAGCCACATCTGCGTGCCGCTGACATCGGGTTTGCTGGTGCGCAGGACATAGCTGTGCCCCTGCGCCAGGGTCGTGCTCATGCAGGCATAGGCGGCAACGGACCCATGCGATGCCTTGGCGAAGATGATATGGGCGCCGGGCGTGAGCAGCAGCGGGGTGCTGGCGGCCGCGGTGTCGAAGGGCGGCAATACCCTCTCGCCGTCGATGGCGAGGATCTTGATCACGGTCGCGCCCATCGACAGAAAGCCGGCGTCCCTCTGGCCCACGGTGAGCGAGGCGCTGGACGCCGGGGTCATGTCCGGCGTCATACGGTAGGGCTCGGCCCGGCTGGTGGGATCGTTGTCTTCCTTGCTGCTGCAGGCGATGAGTCCTAGCGGCAGCAGCAGACACAGTATCAAGCACGTGAAGTAGACGCTACGCCACATCGGTGCGTTCTCCCGGTCAATGTGCGCGGATATTAATCGGCTCGCCTTGCCGGCGACAATGGACGGAACGACGGCGTCCGGGCGCCGCTGTCGATTTCCCCGGTTGCCGTTCGACTAAGGGCATCGGATGCTGGGGCCGGCGCCCCGGGTCCGCTCAAGGAGGATCCCAATCATGCAGTACATGCTGTTGATCTATCGGAACGAACAGGAATTCGCCAAGGTCAAGGACGCGGACAAGCAGGCGGTCTATCAGGCCTATGGCGCCTTCACCCAGGGCATCATCAAGAGCGGCCACTATGTTGCCGGCAATCCCTTGCAGCCGGTGGCGACCGCCACCACGGTCAAGGTGCGCGGCGGCAAGACGCTGACCACCGACGGGCCCTTCGCCGAAACCCGTGAGCAGCTCACCGGCTATTACCTGATCGAGGCAGCCGATCTCGACCAGGCGATCGCCATCGCCGCCAAGGTGCCGAGCGCGCTCGACGGTTCGATCGAGGTGCGCCCGATCATGAAGATGTAGCGGCGCCCATGCCGGCACCCGCCGCCGATGTCGCCGGCGCGGTCGAACGCCTGCACCGCCAGGAGTTCGGCCGCGTACTGGCGGCGGTCATCCGGCTGATCGGCGATTTCCAGGTCGCCGAGGACGCGGTGCAGGACGCCTTCCTGGTCGCGCTGGAGCAATGGCCGCGCCAGGCCATGCCGTCGAACCCGCGCGCCTGGCTGGTCGGCGCGGCGCGGCACAAGGCGATCGACCGCATCCGCCGCCGGGCCCGCTTCACGGCGAAGCAGGAAGCGTTGCAGGCGCTGGCGGCGGAAGCGGCGGCCCAGGCCCTCGTCGCGCCGGCCGATGATTCGACGGCCGACCTGCCCGACGATCTCCTGCGCCTGATCTTCGCCTGCTGCCATCCCGCGCTGGCGCTGGAGGCGCAGGTTGCCCTCACCCTGCGCACCATTTGCGGCCTGAGCACCGCGGAGATCGCCCGCGCCTTCCTGGTGCCGGCCGAGACCATGGCGCAGCGCCTGGTCCGGGCCAAGCGCAAGATACGGGACGCCGCCATTCCCTTCGCCATTCCCGCGGCGGACGCCTTGCCGGAACGGGTGGATGCGGTGCTGGCGGTGGTCTACCTGGTCTTTTCCGAGGGTTATGCGGCGACCTCGGGGGATTCGATGATCCGTCTCGAACTCTGCCGCGAGGCGATCCGTCTCGGCCGGCTGCTGGCGGAACTGCTGCCGCGGCAGGGCGAGGCCATGGCGCTGCTGGCGCTGATGCTGCTGCACGATGCGCGCCGCGCCGCGCGCTTCACCGCCGAGGGCGACGTGGTGCTGCTGGAGGAGCAGGACCGCGGCCTATGGGACCGGGCGCAGATCGACGAGGGCCTGGCCTTGATCGAGACTGCGCTCCGCACCAGCCGCGCCGGCCCCTATACCCT
>DATKQA010000592.1:0-4381 GCA_035523835.1 Candidatus Sulfotelmatobacter sp. | reverse complement strand
GATTGACATTGGCCCAGAAGCCATACTCGTTCGGCCCGACCTCGGCCCACAGCGTCTTCGGCCGCTTGTCGGTGAAGGTGAAGCGCACGATCGATTTCACCGACTTGAAACCGTATTTCCACGGCGTCACCAGGCGCAGCGGTGCGCCGTTCTGCTTCGGCATCGGCTTGCCATAGAGGCCGGTGGCGACGAAGGCGAGCTCGTTGTTCGCCTCCGCCATGGTGAGGCCTTCGGTATAGGGCCAGGGATAGGTGAAGTCGTTCTCGCCCGGCGCCATCTTCGGATCGTCGAAGGTCTGCATCTTCAGATAGGTTGCCGAAGCCTGCGGCCTGGCATAGTCGACCAGCGCCTTCAGCGGAAACCCCGACCACGGCACCGCCATGGACCAGGCCTCGACGCAGCGGTGGCGATAGAGCCGCTCTTCGAGCGGCATGGCCCTGAGCAGCGTGTCGAAATCCACCGTGATCGGCTTTTCCACCATGCCGTCGATGGCGACCGTCCACGGCCTGATCTTGAGCTCCTGCGCATCCTGCCAGATGCGCTTCGACGTGCCATATTCGTAGAAGTTGTTGTACCTGGTGGCGTACTCCTCCTTGGTCACGGCGCGATCGAGCTTGTAGCGCTCGTTCCGCTTCACCGGATAGAGGCCGGCACTGGGATCGGGCGGCTCCGCCGCGGCGGCGCTAGGGAACTTTTCACCCGCGGCGAACGCCAGGCCGCCGAGCGCGATGCCGCCGAGGCCAAGGCCGGCAAGCAGCCTGCGCCGGTCGCGAAAGACCTGCTCGGGGGTCGCCTTGGACTCCGGCAACTCCCAGCCCTTGCGATGCTTGATCAGCATGATCTGCCTCCGGTGCTCTCGCCGCGCTAGAGATAGGTGGCGTGAAACGGGCGCACAAATCAACAGCCCGTGACGGAAACCTCAGGCGGAAAAGTTAATTTCCACCGAACCGAGCGGGCCGAAGTCGGCGCAGAGCCGTTCGCCCGGCGCGGCGAAATGCACATCGATGCAGGTGCCGGTGGAGACGAGATCGCCGGCGCTGAGGCCGCCGCCGCGACGCGACAGGTCGTTGGCGAGCCAGGCCACGGAAGCCAGGGGATCGCCGAGCACGTTGCCGCCGACGCCGTCGCGGATCGGTTCTCCGTTCAGCAGCAGGCGAACCGCATGGCGCGGCAGGTCGAAGCGCTGCCAGCCGGTCTGCTCGGCGCCGGCAACCCACAGACCGGTCGAGCCCTGATCGGCGATCAGAGAGAGCGCGCCGACCTTGGTCCAGGCTTGATAGCGGGTGTCGACGATTTCGATCGCCGGCAGGACCGCTGCGACGGCGGCGGCGACCGCACCATGGTCATAGGGCTTGGCCGCCGGCGGCAGGTCGCGGCCAAGGCGGAAGGCGAATTCCGCCTCGATACAGCGCATGAAGCAGCGCCCGACGGGTATGGCCGCCGGGCTCCGGTACATGAAGCGGTCGAGCAGCACGCCGGAGAACGGCCGATCGAGCCCGAGCAACTTCTGCGCGCTGGCGTTGGTGCAGCCGACCTTGTAGCCGATCGGCTTCGCCGCATAGGCCTCGCACAAGCCAGCGACATGGCGCTCCTGGATGGCATAGGCGGCGTCGAGATCGCCGGGCCGGCAGCTTTCCGGCAGGCCGTCGAGCTGGCGCTGCGTGCGGCGCGCATCGAGCAACAGCTCGGCCGCCGCCGACGCACGATCCGCCATGCTATTCCGCCGCCCGCGCCGCCAGCACCTGGTCGGCGAGCCGTCCGGTCAGCTCCTGCAACCGGTCGTAGGCGAAGGTGAAAGTGCCCACGCCTTGCGTGATCGAGCGCAGCTCGATGATCAGGTCGTCCATCTCGGCCTGCGGCATGTAGGCGCTGACCACGTCCCAGCCGGGCCAGCCGGCCCTTGCATCGAAGCCGAGAATCTGTCCGCGGCGGCCGGAAATGAGGCCGTTCACCTTCGATGTATGCTCGCTCGGCACGGTGACCTTGATCTCGCAGATCGGCTCCAGCAGCACCGGATCGCACTTCGGCATGCCCTCGCTCATGGCGATGCGCCCGGCGGTCTTGAAGGCCATTTCCGAGGAATCGACCGCGTGATAGGAGCCGTCGTAGAGTGCCACCGCCACATCGACGACGGGAAAGCCGAGCGGGCCGGCCTTGAGATATTCCTTCACGCCCTCCTCGACCGCGGGGATGAAATTCTTCGGCACCACGCCGCCGACGATGCGGTTCTCGAAGGCGAAGCCGGAGCCGCGCGGCAGCGGCTTGATCTCGATATGCACGTCGCCGAACTGGCCGTGGCCGCCGCTCTGGCGCTTGTGGCGGCCGTGCTGGGTGGTGCCTTTGCGGATCGCCTCCTTGTAGGCAACGCGCGGCCGGTCGCCCTCGACCAGCAGGCCGTACTTGCTCTTCAGCCGGGCGAAGGCGACCTTGAGATGGATGTCGCCCTGGCCCCAGAGCACGAACTGGTGCGTGTCGGCGTTCTGCTCGAAGCTGAGCGAGGGATCCTCGTCCAGCAGCTTGGCCATGGCGGCGGAGATCTTCACCTCGTCGTTGCGGTTCACCGCATGCAACGCCAGGCCGTAGACCGGGCTCAGCCGGTCGGCGCGCGGCAATTGCTCCGGCCGGTTGCGGCCGGCGGCGAGCGTATCGCCGGTGTGCGCCGTCTCCAGCTTGGCGATGGCGACGATCTCGCCGGCGCCAGCCTGGGCGATCTTCTCGGTCTGCGCCCCCTTCATGCGGAAGAGGCCGGCGGCCCGCTCGCCGTTCAGCACCGTGCCTTCCTTGATGCTGCCGGACCAGAGCCGCGCCAGCGACAGCTTGCCGCCGTGGCCGGTGATATAGGTCTTCAGCACCTGCGCCACCGGCTCCACCTGGCCGGCATCGATGCCGACCCGCTCGGCAGCCGCGGCGTGGGCCGGCACCTCGTGGCGGAGCGCCTTGAGCAGGCGCCGCACGCCGTGCCCGGTATCGGCGGCGCCGAGCAGCACCGGCACGATCAGCCCCTGTTGCAGCTCGCGCGTCAGGTCGGCGAAGACGATGTCGCGCGAGGGCTCGCGCTCCTCGAGCAAGGCTTCCATCAGCTTGTCGTCGAAATCGGCAAGCTTTTCCAGCATGGCGTAGCGCGCTTCGGCCTTGCGGTCCTCGATGCTCGCCGGCAGCTTGACGATCTCCGACGGCGCATCGTCCTTGTAGACGTAGGCGCGCTCGGAAGCGAGATCGACGTAGCCGGTGATGTGCTCGCCGTCGCGGATCGGCACCTGGCGCAGCACCAGCGGCTTCGGCGACACCGATTGCAGCGCCGCCTGCAGGTCGCGCACCAGACCGGTCGCCTTGTCGATCTTGTTGACGAAGATGAAGTGCGGGATCGACTGGTCGGCGAGCAACCTCAGGAGCGGCGACAGCGCCAGCACCTTGTCGGCGTCCGGCTCGCACACCACCACGGCGGCATCGACGCCGACCAGCGCGTTCAGCGGCTCCTGCAGGAATTCGATCGAACCCGGGCAATCGAGGAAGGTGAAGCTGTCGCCGAGGAAGCTGGTGGTGGCGCAATTCACCTCGACGCTCATCTGCCGCTCGCGCGCCTCGGGACTGCTGTCGCCGACCGTGTTCTTCTCGCTGGTGGAGCCTTTGCGGGCGATGGCGCCTGTCGCCAGCAGGATGCTTTCGAGCAGGGTGGTCTTGCCCGAAAGATAGGGGCCGACGAGCGCGACGCTGCGCGGTCCAGACGACTTGCCGTCGCTCATGGCGATGCCTCCCGACTGCCTTTTGAAACGTCATGGTTCCAATCCGCCGCCGGCATGGCAAGGGAAAAGGCGCAAAGGAGCCGGGCGAAGCTTTGGGCTGCAGGCCGCGACCGGCCCGGCGGCCCCCGCCGTCGCGGCCAGGGGCGCCTGGTCTCGGCCAATCCGAGCCAAGCCAGTGCCGCTCTCGCCCATCCTGTTGCGCTTGCTAAAATAGCCTCGAGTGGACAAGTTCCTACTTTGTTCATATATTTCGATCGGCCGGCTCGACCGTCTTTCATTTGAGGGTGCAGCGATGCCCGAAGCGGGCGAGTCCCCGAGGCAATTCCCATCCCGCGCAGGCCTGCCGCGGGCGCCTCACCTTGAGGCGTTGCTGGCGCGTTGCCTGTGCGACATCGCCGCCTATCTCCTGGCGATCCACCGCCAGCCGCTGACGTTCGAAGACCGGTTCCTCATCCTTTGGCCGCAGCAGCGTCCCGCCTTCTATGCGCAATGCTGCCTCGACGACGGCGACCGAGCGGCACGGTGCGAATGCGTTTCCGCGGCCTTCAATGCGGAGATGGCAGCGACGCCGGCCCGCCTTGCCGCGCTTGCCGCCTTGGGCTACGACACCGACGGCTCGGTGGACAACTACCGCCAGC
>DATKQA010000591.1:0-13069 GCA_035523835.1 Candidatus Sulfotelmatobacter sp. | reverse complement strand
GGTCGGTATCGAACAGGCCGCAGATGTCGGTGATCATGGCTTGCAGCTTGCTGCGCAGCCCGGCATGGCGGCGCTGCAAGGCATCGATCCGCTCGGCATAGGCGGCGTAGTTGCTGGTGAAAAGATCGGCCACCAGCGCGTCCTTGGAAGCATAATGGCGATAGAGCGTGCCCTCGGCGACGCCGGCGGCATCGGCCAGATCGCGGATCGAGGTTTCGGCGATGCCCTGATCGACAAAAAGCCGCAGCGCGGCATCATGCAACTTGGTCCTGGTCGCGGCGGGATCGCGCATGGCCGCTCCTCTGTCGGCGAGTGAACGTTCGCAAAGTGCCTGCCGCGCCGCTAGAGTCAAGTACCGATGTCAGGGAGCACGCCATGTCGGGAAATTCCTTCAAGTTCGTCATGCTGCCGCCGCACAGCGGGACCACGCGCGACTGGAGCCGCCGGCTGGCCGCGGCGGTGCCGGAGGCGCGCGTCGTGCTGGCCGAGGACGCCACCGCCGCGGCGCGCGAGATTGTCGATGCCGAGGCGGCCTTTGGCTGGCTCGGGCCGGAATTGCTGGCAAAGGCCACCCGGCTCCGCTGGCTGCAGGCGCCCCAGGCCGCGCCGCCGGCCGGCTACTATCATCCGGCGCTGGTGGCGCATTCGCTGGCGGTCACCAACTTCCGCGAGATTTTCAACGATCATATCGGCGCCCACATCCTCGCCTTCGTGCTGGCCTTCGCCCGCGGCCTGCATCGCTTCATCCCGCAGCAGCTTCGTCGCGAATGGCAGAAGAGCCGGGCCGAGGACGGCGACGTGGTGCACCTGCCCGAGGCCACGGCGCTGATCGTCGGGCTCGGCGGCATCGGCGGCGAAGCGGCCCGGCTGCTGGCCGCGTTCGGCGTCGGCGTGCTGGCGACCGACGCGCGCCGCACCGCGGTGCCCGAAGGTGTCGTGGAACTGCACCCGCCGGCGGCGCTCGACAGCCTGCTGCCGCGCGCCGATTTCGTCATCCTCACCGTGCCGCACACGCCGGCGACGGAAGGCCTGTTCGACCGCGCCCGCTTCCGCCGGATGAAGCCCTCCGCCTTCTTCATCAATATCGGCCGCGGCATGACCGTGCGGCTCGCCGATCTCACGGCGGCGCTGCAGGCGGGCGAGATCGCCGGCGCGGCGCTCGACGTCTTCGAGCAGGAGCCTTTGCCGCCGGCGCATCCCCTGTGGACCATGCCGAACGTGCTGCTGACGCCGCACATGGCCGGCCACGGGCCCTATCTCGATGACCGCCGCCTGCAGATCATCGTCGACAATTGCCGCGCCTTCGCCGCCGGGCGGCCGCTCCGCAACCTGGTCGACAAGGCGGCCTGGTATTGAGCCGGGAATAGCCGGCGACATCGGTGTGTTCGCCGCATAGGATCGCGGCACGCGCCGTCGCCGCGCCACCGGACAGGAGAAAGGTCATGAAAGCAGCAATGCGGACCATTTTCGTGGCTGGCGCTGTCGTGCTGGCGGCCGGCCTCGCCGGCGGGTCGGCCTATGCCGCCGATCCGCTCACCCTGCGCTCGCCGGCGCTTGAGGACGGCGGCACCATCGCCGCCAAATATTCCGGTAATGCCCCGCCCAATTGCACCGGCGAGAACCTGTCGCCGCCGCTCGCCTGGGCCAATCCACCCGCTGGCACCAGGAGCTTCGCCCTCATCCTGCTCGACCTCGACGGCGGCTTCGGCCTCGGCTTCGTCCATATGGTGACCTACGGCATCCCGGCCGAAGTGAACGGCTTCGCCGAGGGCGACCTCAGCAAGCCCTCGCCGAAATTCGTCGGCGGCAAGAGCGGCCCTGGCCTGCCCACCTATTTCGGCCCCTGCCCGGGGCCGGGCGGCTGGCACCACTATGTCTTCAGCCTGATCGCCACCGACCTCGACCCCAAGGTGCTGCCGGCCGGCCTGACCCGTGACGAATTGCTGTCCGCGCTGAAGGGCCATGCCAAGGGGGCCGCCATCCTGGTCGGGCGGTTCCGGCACCAATAGGCGAGCGTGCGGACGGCGGCGCCATGAGCCTGCCTGTCCTCGAGACGGAACGGCTGCGGCTGCGCCCGATCGCGGAGCAGGACGCCGAGGGCCTTCATGCCGCCTATGGCAACGCGGAGGCGATGCGCTACTGGGACTTTCCGCCCTCGCGCGACCTCGCGGAAACCGCCGCGCGCATCCGCCAGTCGCTCGGCGTGGACGAGCGCTGGCATGGCGCCTGGGGCCTCCGGCTCTGCCGCGGCGGCTTCGTCGGGATGATCAACTATCACCACCGCGAACCCTGGAACCGCCGGCTGGAGCTCGGCTGGATCATGGTGCCCGCCTTCTGGCGCCGCGGGCTGATGAGCGAGGCCCTCGGCGCCGTGCTGCGGCATTGCTTCACCGCCATGGACGTGCACCGGGTGGAGGCGACGATCGAGCCGGAGAACCGCGCCTCGCTGGCGCTGGCGGCGAAATTCGGCTTCGTGCCGGAGGGCGGGCCGATGCGCGACCGGCTGCTGGTCAGCGGCAGCTTCCGCAGCGTCGGCATGCACGCCCTGCTCAAGCCCGATTGGCAGCGGCGGGGCGGGTGACGATGCCGATAATTTCACTATATCTATATGTAAAATAGGCATGGTTGCGCCCGCCCGCCAGGCGGCAAGCCGGCTCCATCGGGCCGGCTTGCATCCCCTGGCGTCCCCCGCTATAACGCAGCGCTCCAACCGGGCGGGCCGGCCTGAAAAGGGCATGCCGAGTTCGCCCCGAAGCTTCGACAGCATTGTCGTGATCATTTTGCAAGGAAGCCGAAAATGCCCAAGCTCAAGACCAAGAGCGGCGCCAAGAAGCGCTTCTCTCTGACTGGTACCGGCAAGGTACGCGGCAACCAGGCCAACAAGCGCCATGGCATGATCAAGCGCACCAACAAGCAGATTCGCAACCAGCGTGGCACGACCATCCTGGCCGAAGCCGACATGAAGGTCGTGAAAAAGATCTTCATGCCCTACGCCTGAAGGAGGTTCTGCCATGTCACGGGTGAAACGGGGCGTCGCGGCGCACGCCCGCCACAAGAAGGTGATCAAGGCGGCCAAGGGCTATGTCGGCCGTTCCAACTCCTCCTTCCGCATCGCCATCGAGAAGGTCGAGAAAGGGCTGCAATATGCCTATCGCGACCGGCGCGCGCGCAAACGCAACTTCCGCGCCCTGTGGATTCAGCGCATCAACGCGGCGTCGCGCGAGCACGGCCTGACCTACGCCCGATTTATGAGCGGCCTCAAGCTCGTCGGCATCGAGGTCGACCGGAAGATCCTGTCCGACCTCGCCATCCGCGAGCCTGAGGCCTTCAAGGCCTTGGTGAGTCAGGCGCAAGGCGCGCTCGCCAAGTCCGCGTGAGGCCTCGGGTTCGCCGCTGGGGCTTCTGAAGCCGGGTTCGATCTCGTCGCATCGTCTCCTCACGTCGCCCCCGCGAAAGCGGGGTCCAGTGCCGCGCAGAGTCTGGATGCCCGCGTTTCGCGGGCATGACGACGGGGAGGATAGGATCAGTCGACGTCATCGGATTCCGCTCTAAGATGTAGCCTCTGATCTAGGTTCGATGACATGCAAGACCTGAGCGGGCTGGAACGCGAACTGGTCGGCGCGGTAACCGCGGCGGCCGACCTTGAGGCGCTCGATGCGGCGCGCGTCAACGCGCTCGGCAAGAAGGGCCAGATCACCGCGCTCCTGAAGGGCCTCGGCGCCATGGAGCCGGAGGCGCGCAAGAGCTTTGCCGCCGCGGTGAACCTGCTGAAGGATCGGCTCAACGATGCCGTCGTCATGCGCCGCGCGGCGCTGGAACAGGCGGCACTCGACCGCCGCCTCGGCAACGAGCGGCTCGACATCACCCTGCCGTCGCGGCCGGAGAGTGAAGGCCGCATCCATCCGGTGAGCCAGGTGATCGACGAGATCACCGAGATTTTCGCCGCGATGGGCTTCACCGTGGCGGAAGGTCCGGACATCGAGGACGACTTTCACAATTTCACCGCGCTCAATCTGCCGCCAGAGCATCCGGCGCGGCAGATGCACGACACCTTCTATCTGCCCGCGCGTGCGGACGGCTCGCGCATGCTGCTGCGCACGCACACCTCGCCGGTGCAGATCCGCACCATGCAGGCCAAGGCGCCGCCGCACCGCATCATCGTGCCCGGCCGCACCTATCGCATCGACAGCGACCAGACGCACACGCCCATGTTCCACCAGGTCGAGGGGCTGGTCATCGACCGCGACATCCACATGGGCCACCTGAAGGGCGTGCTGGAGGCCTTCGCCCGCGCCTTCTTCGAGGTCGACGGCGTGAAGATGCGCTTCCGCCCGAGCTACTTCCCCTTCACCGAACCCTCGGCCGAGGTCGATATCGGCTGTCGGCGCTCCGGCGACGAAATTCGCATCGGCGAGGGCGACGACTGGCTGGAAATTCTCGGCTGCGGCATGGTGCATCCGCGCGTGCTGCGCCATGTCGGCCTCGATCCCGACGAATGGCAAGGCTTCGCCTGGGGCATGGGCATCGACCGCATCGCCATGCTGAAATACGGCATGCCCGACTTGCGCGCCTTCTTCGAGGCCGATCTGCGCTGGCTCCGGCACTACGGCTTCCTGCCGCTCGACCTGCCGAGCCTCGGCGAAGGGCTCAGCCGATGAAGTTCACGCTCAAGTGGCTCGGCGAGCATCTCGACAGCAAGGCCGGTCTGTCGGCCATCGCCGCCAAGCTCACCGCGATCGGCCTCGAAGTTGAAGGCATCCACGATCCGGCCGCGGCGCTCAAGCCCTTCACCGTCGCCTATGTGGTGAGCGCGGAGCCGCATCCGAACGCCGACAAGCTCCGCGTCTGCAAGGTCGATACCGGCAGCGGCCTGCTGCAGGTGGTGTGCGGCGCGCCGAACGCGCGCACCGGCATGAAGGGCGTTTTCGCCCGCACCGGCCTCACCGTTCCCGGCACCGGGCTGCAGCTCAAGGCCGCCACCATCCGCGGCGTCGAATCGAACGGCATGCTCTGTTCCATGCGCGAGATGGGCCTGAGCGAGGAGCACGAGGGCATCATCGACCTGCCAGCCGATGCGCCGGTCGGCAGGCCTTTCGCCGAGGTGCTCGGCCTCGACGATCCGGTGATCGAGATCAAATTGACGCCGAACCGGCAGGATTGCCTCGGCGTGCGCGGCATCGCCCGCGACCTCGCCGCCGCCGGCCTCGGCAGCCTTAAGCCGCTCGACACGACGCCGGTGCCGGGCCGGTTCGCCAGCCCGCTCGGCGTGCGGCTCGACTTCGCCCCGGACAAGGCCGATGCCTGCCCGCTCTTCATCGGCCGCTACATCCGCGGCGTGAAGAACGGCGCCAGCCCGCAATGGCTGCAGGATCGGCTCCGTGCCATCGGCCTCAGGCCGATCTCCGCCCTGGTGGACATCACCAACCTGGTCACCTTCGACCTCGACCGGCCGCTGCATGTCTTCGATGCCGACACGGTCGCCGGCGGCATCCATGCGCGCCTCGCCCGGCCGGGGGAAAAGTTGCTGGCGCTCGATGGCAGGGAATACCGGCTTGACGGCGAAATCTGCGCCATCTGCGACGACGACGGCGTGCTCGGCCTCGGCGGCGTCATGGGCGGCGAGCCCTCGGGCGTCACCGCCGAGACGGCCAATGTCTTCATCGAGGCGGCCTTGTTCGATCCCGTGCGCACGGCGGCGACCGGCCGGCGCCTCGGCATCCAGTCGGACGCGCGCTATCGCTTCGAGCGCGGCGTCGATCCCGCCTTCGTCCGCCCCGGCATGGAGATCGCCACGCGCCTGGTGCTGGAACTCTGTGGCGGCGAGCCGAGCCACCTGGTGATCGCCGGCGCCGAGCCGGCCTGGCAGCGCAACGTGCGGCTCCGGCCGGAGCGGCTGCATACGCTCGGCGGCCTCGATCTGCCGGAGATGGAACAGGTGCGCATCCTGGAGCAGCTCGGCTTCATGGTGCGGACGGACGGCGATGCGCTTGTCGTCGCGGTGCCGTCCTGGCGGAGCGACATCGACGGCGAGGCCGACCTGGTGGAGGAGGTGGCCCGGGTGCACGGCTATGACGCCATTCCCTCGGTGCCTCTGCCGCGCCGGCCGGTGACGGCCAAGCCGGCTGTGGATGCCGGCCAGCGCCGCGTGCGCATCGCCAAGCGCACTCTTGCCGCGCGCGGGTTGAACGAAGCGGTGACCTGGTCCTTCCTGCGCCAGGACGCGGCGCGGCTTTTCGGCGGGGTGAACCCGGCGCTGGTGCTGGCCAATCCGATCTCGGCCGACCTCGACTGCATGCGCCCGAGCCTGCTGCCGAACCTCGTTCTGGCGGCGCAGCGCAACGTCGCCCGCGGCATCGCCGACGCGGCGATCTTCGAGGTCGGTCCGCAATACGCCGACGACACGCCGAAGGGCCAGAGTACGGTGGCCGCCGGCGTGCGCCGCGGCCGCAGCGGCCCGCGCCATTGGAGCGCGCCGCCGCGCGATGTCGATGCCTTTGATGCCAAGGCCGATGCGCAGGCGGTGCTCGCGGCACTCGGCTTCCCGGCCGACAACATGCAGATCGTCGCCGAGGCGCCCGGCTGGTACCACCCCGGCCGCTCCGGCAGTCTCAAGCTCGGGCCGAAGCTCACCATCGCCAGCTTCGGCGAGCTGCATCCGAGCGTGCTGCAGGAACTTGATGCACGCGGGCCGCTGGTCGGCTTCGAGATCCATCTCGACGCACTGCCGCTCCCCAAGGCCAAGGGCGGCAAGACCCGTGCAGCCTTCGCCGTCTCCGACCTGCCGGCGGTAGAACGCGACTTCGCCTTCGTGGTCGATGCCGCGGTCAAAGCCGAGCAGCTCGTGCGCGCCGCCCACGGCGTCGACCGCGCGCTGATCACCAACGTTTCGGTGTTCGACGTCTATGAGGGCCCCGGCGTCGGCGCCGGACGCAAGTCGCTCGCTCTCACGGTGCGGCTGGAACCGAAGGTCAAGACCCTGACCGAGGCGGAGATCGAGGCGGTCGCCGGCAAGATCGTCGCTGCCGTCGGCAAGGCGACCGGCGCCAGCTTGCGAAGCTGAGGATGCGGGCCCTCGTCACCGGCGCCAGCGGCTACGTCGGCGGACAGATCGCCCGCCGCCTGCTGGCGCGGGGCGACGGGGTGCATGCCATCCTGCGGCCGGGCTCGGATGCCGCGCGCCTGCCGGCCGGCATTGTCCTGCATCGCTTCGACGGCACGATCGGCCATATGCAGCGGATCGTCGCCGCCGCGCAACCCGAGGTGACGTTCCATCTCGCGTCGCTGTTCATCGCCGAGCACAAGCCGGAGCAGGTACTGCCCCTCATCGAGGCCAATCTCGCCTTCGGCACCATGCTGGCCGACGCGTTGACGCAGAGCGGTCCGGCGCTCCTGGTGAATGCCGGAACCGGCTGGCAGCACTACGGCAATGCCGATTACGATCCGGTCTGCCTCTACGCGGCGACCAAGCAGGCGTTCGAGGCGCTGCTTGCCTTCTATGTGCAGGCGCGCGGGCTGCGCGCCATCACGCTCAAGATCTTCGATACCTACGGCCCCGACGATCCCCGGCCGAAGCTTACGCGGGCGCTGATCGCCGCCGCCAAGGCCGGCACGCCGCTCGATCTCACCGCCGGCGACCAGCGCCTCGATCTGCTGCATATCGACGACGCCGTCGCTGCCTTCCTCGCTGCCGCCGAACGGCTGCGGCAGGGCCAGGGCGCGGCGATGGAGCGCTATGCGCTGTCCTCGGGGCGCCGGGTCAGCGTGCGCGAGCTTGCCGGCATCGTCGAATTGGCGGCCGGCCGGAAGCTCGATGCCCGCTGGGGGTCGCGCGCCTATCGTCAGCGCGAGATGATGGAACCCTGGAGCGGCGGCGCGGCCCTGCCCGGCTGGCGCGCCGCGGTCACGCTCGAAGACGGCATCGCGGCGCTGGTGCGCGGCTAGACCTTGCCGCTTCGCGCGGCGGCGATGAAGGCGGCGACGTCGCCGTAGATGAGCGTCTCGGCCGCCCTGATCCTTTCGTCGGGCCAGTCCCACCAGGCGATGTCCAGAAGCGCAGCGACAGTCTCCGGCGCGAAGCGATGACGCACGACTGCGGCCGGATTGCCGACGGCAATGGCATAGGGCGGCAGGTCGCGCGCCACCACCGCGCCGGCGCCGACGATGGCGCCGTGGCCGATGCTGACGCCGGAGAGAATGATGGCGCGGGCGCCGAGCCAGACGTCATGGCCGATGCTGACCGGCCCGCGCGTCACCGCATCGCGATTGGGTCCGGCCGGCGCCCAAATCCGGGCGCGGAAGGGATAGGTCGAGACCAGACCGGTCGGATGATCGGCGGCACCGAAAATCAGCACCTCCGGGCCGATGGAGCAGAAATTGCCGATGCTGATCGGCGCTTCGGCGGTCGGCCGGGCGAAGGTGCCGGGCACCATGCCGTAGCTGTGGCGGCCGATGCTGACATGCTGCGGCAGCCGGAAACGTCGCCGACGCAGGCCGAAAGTTTCGCGCAAGTGCCGGAAGGCCGCCATCGCCGCCGCTTCAGCGCGCGAAATCGGCCCAGGCCGCGTCGCGCGGCGCGATGACCTCGGGCGCGAAAGGCCAGGCGATGGCGAATGCGGGATCGTTCCAGCGCACGCCGCGGGCAAGCGCGGGCGCATAGGCCGCGCCCATCTGGTAGAACACTTCGCTGGCGTCGGCGAGCGTGAGGAAACCGTGCGCGCAGCCTTCGGGGATGAACAGGGCGCGGCCGCTGTCGGCGCTGAGTTCGGCGGCGGCCCAGCGGCAATAGGACGGCGATTGCGGGCGGAGATCGACGGCGACATCGAACACCGCGCCGCGCGTGCAGCGCACCAGCTTCGGCTCGCCGGCCGGCGCGGCCTGGTAGTGCAGGCCGCGGAGCGTGCCGCGCCGGATGTTGCGGCTCAGGTTGCATTGAACGGTGGTGAAGGCGATTCCGGCCTGTGTGAACTCGTCCGCGCAATAGGTGCGAGCGAATGAGCCGCGCTCGTCGCCGCGTACCTCGAGGTCGACAACCATGACCCCCGGCAGGTCGGTCGGGCGGAAGATCATGCCGCCAGGGCCTCCAGCACGCGAACGGCGGGAATGGCGGTGACGAACCGTCCGCCCCAGCGCGCCACATCGGCCATCTGCCGACGGATCTCCGCTTCCAGGTTCCACGGCAGGATGAGGACATAGGCCGGTCTGGTTTCCCGGATGCGGTCGGGGGCGAAGATCGGGACGTGCGAGCCGGGCAGGAACTTGCCCTGCTTGTGCGGATTGAGATCGGCGGCATAGGCGACGAGATCGGTGCCGATGCCGCAGAAGTTGAGGAGCGTATTGCCCTTGGCCGCCGCGCCATAGGCGACGACGGCCTTGCCCTCGCGCTTCGCCTGGCGCAGGAAGGCGAGCAGCGCCTGTTTGATCGCCGCCGCCTTCGGCTGGAAGCCGCGATAGCTTGCCGGATCGGCCATGCCGGCGGCGGCCTCGATAGCGCGGACGCGGCTCAAGCCTTCGCCCTCGCCGCGCGGCGGCGCATCCGCCCTTTGCGCATAGAGCCGGAGCGAGCCGCCATGGGTCGGGAGCTGATCGACGTCGAACAGGCGAAGGCCGTGGGCGGCGAAGATCTTCTCCGCCGCCAGCAGGGAGAAATAACAGAAGTGCTCGTGGTAGATGGTGTCGAACTGCACCTCGCGCATGAGCTGGAAGAGATGCGGAAATTCCACGGTGAGCACGCCGGCAGGCTTCAGCATCCGCGCCAGGCCGGCGACGAAGTCG
Organism: Candidatus Sulfotelmatobacter sp.; assembly: GCA_035523835.1. Taxonomy (GTDB): domain Bacteria; phylum Pseudomonadota; class Alphaproteobacteria; order Ferrovibrionales; family Ferrovibrionaceae; genus DASQHM01. The sequence goes on along the minus strand of DATKQA010000591.1, from coordinate 3,298 downwards.
TTGAGATCGGGCACATGCGCCAGCACGTTGTTGGCGACCAGCAGATCGGCGGCATGGCCGGCCTGCCGCAGGCGCTCGGCGGTGTCCCGGCCGAAGAAGGCCACCTCCGTCGGCACGCGGGCCGCCATGGCCGCGGCGGCGACGTTGGCCGCCGGATCGACACCGAGCACCGGTACGCCGGCGGCGACGAAATGGCGGAGCAGATAGCCGTCGTTGCTGGCGACCTCGACCGCCTCCGACCGCGGGCCGAGGGAAAAGCGCTGGCGCGCCATGGCGGCGTAACGCGCCGCATGCTCGACCCAACTCGCCGCATAGGAGGAGAAATAGGCGTAATCGGCGAAGATGGCCTCGGCCGGGACGACGGCCGGCACCTGCACCAGGAGGCAGGCGGGGCAGAGTCGGGCATGCAGGGGATAGCGCGGCTCCGGCCGCTGCAATGCCTGGGCGTCAAGGTAGCTGTTGGCGAGCGGCATGCTGCCGAGGTCGAGGAAGCTTTCCAGCGGCGCCTGCCCGCAGAAACGACAGGTGCCGCTCACGGCCAGACTTTCCATGGCGCCTTGCCGCCGGCCCAGAGTTCTTCCAGGTGCTCCTTCTCGCGCAGCGTATCCATCGGCTGCCAGAACCCGTCGTGACGAAAGGCGGCGAGCTCGTCCTGTGCCGCCAGGCTTTCCAGCGGCTCGCGCTCCCAGACGGTCTGATCGCCCTGCACCAGGTCGAGGGCAAGGGGCGAGAGCACGAAGAAGCCGCCGTTGATGAAGCCGCCGTCGCCGCGCGGTTTCTCGGTAAAGCCGGTAACGCGCGTATTCTCCACGGTGGCGGCGCCGAAGCGGCCCGGCGGGCGCACCGCGGTCATGGTGGCACGCTTGCCCTGCGCCTGGTGGAAGGCGATGGCCGCGCGGATGTCGATATCGGCGACGCCGTCGCCATAGGTCATGCAGAAGGCCGGCTCGTCGGCCACCCAGCGGGCGATGCGCTTCAGCCGGCCGCCGGTCTGGGTGGCCTCGCCGGTCTCCACCAGGGTGACGCGCCAGGGTTCGGCGGCGGTGGAGTGATAGTCGATGCGGTTGGCGGCGATGTCCACGGTCACGTCGGCCGCATGCAACACGTAGTTGGCGAAATATTCCTTGATCTGGTAGCCGCGATAGCCGAGGCAGATGATGAAGTCGGTGACGCCGTGATGGGCGTAAATCTTCATGATGTGCCAGAGGATCGGCCGGCCGCCGATTTCGATCATCGGCTTCGGCCTGAGATGGCTCTCCTCGGCGATGCGTGAGCCGCGGCCGCCGGCCAGGATCACCGCCTTCATCGGATGGACTGCGGTGTCACGTCCGCACCGGTCAAGTTGCGTCGGCCCCTCTATAGCAACGGCCGGGGGCATAGGCAAATCGGCCGTGGCCTGAGCGCGTCGGCCGGCCCGTGCGGAAGAGAGGGCGGCCAGCAGCATTGCTGCATTGCAGCAACAGAGGTCATATCCCGCTGGCCCGGACGCCTCCCCAATGCTAAGACCGGCGCGATGAACGATATTTCCATCCCCCCGGCCGAGTTTTCGGCCGCCGTTCCCGCCGGCTTCAAGCCAGTCCCGCTCGGCCCCGCCGGCAGCTTCATGGACCTGACCGGGCCGCTCTACGGCCGGATCGAAGGCGAAAGCCTGCTGCTCGGATTTCGCGTCGAGCCGCGCCACTGCAACCCGATCGGCATCTGCCACGGCGGCATGCTCGCCACGTTCGCCGACATGATGCTCGGCGTCGGCTGCAGCTTCCAAGCCAAGCTCGGCCGCTTCCTGCCGACGGTGAACCTGACGGTGGACTTTCTCGGCGCGGCGGCGCTCGGCGCCTGGATCGAGGGGCGGGTCGAGGTGCTGCGCACGACGCGGAACCTGGTCTTCGGCCAGACCCAGGCGAGCGCCGACGGCGCACCGGCGGTGCGGGCGAGCGGTATCCTCAAGATCGGCAGCACGGCCGCCGGCAACGGCTTCGATTTCCGCCGGTACCTGAGCTGAAACCTGCGCCGCGCCAAGGGTTTGGGCGTGCCGCCGAACGCCTTGGCAAGGGCCGACGGCGGATGCTACAAGCGCCGCCATGACCGACCTGGCGCAGATCCGCAATTTCGCCATCATCGCCCACATCGACCATGGCAAATCGACCCTGGCCGACCGGCTGATCGAGCGCTGCGGCGGGCTGGAAAGCCGCGAGATGCAGAGCCAGGTGCTCGACAGCATGGCGATCGAGCGCGAGCGCGGCATCACCATCAAGGCGCAGACCGTGCGCCTCAACTACACGGCGCGTGACGGCAAGCCCTATGTGCTGAACCTGATCGACACGCCGGGCCACGTCGACTTCTCCTACGAGGTCAGCCGCTCGCTCGCCGCCTGCGAAGGCTCGCTCCTGGTGGTCGACGCCAGCCAAGGGGTCGAGGCGCAGACCCTGGCCAACGTCTATCAGGCGCTCGACAACAACCACGAGATCGTGCCGGTGCTGAACAAGATCGACCTGCCGGCGGCGGAACCTGAGCGCGTCCGCGCGCAGATCGAGGAGGTGATCGGCCTGGATGCATCCGATGCCGTGCTGATCTCGGCCAAGACCGGCCAGGGCATCGACGCGGTGCTGGAGGCGCTGGTCACGCGGCTGCCGCCACCGAAGGGCGAGGCGGACGCGCCGCTCAAGGCGTTGCTGATCGATTCCTGGTACGACGCCTATCTCGGCGTCGTCGTGCTGTTCCGCATGGTCGACGGCGTGATCCGCAAGGGCATGAAGATCCGCATGATGTCGACCAGGTCGACGCACCAGGTGGATCGCGTCGGCGTATTCACGCCGAAGGGCGTGCTGGTCGATGAACTCGGCCCGGGCGAGATCGGCTTCCTCACTGCTTCGATCAAGGAGGTGGCCGATACCTCGGTCGGCGACACCATCACCGAGGAACGCCGCCCGGCCGCGGCGGCGCTGCCCGGCTTCAAGCCCTCGATCCCGGTGGTGTTCTGCGGCCTCTTCCCGGTCGATGCGGCCAATTTCGGCGAGCTGCGCGACAGCCTGGCCAAGCTCCGGCTCAACGACGCCAGCTTCCAGTTCGAGCCGGAAACCTCGGCCGCGCTCGGCTTCGGCTTCCGCTGCGGCTTTCTCGGCCTGCTCCACCTCGAGATCATCACCGAGCGGCTCGAGCGCGAATTCAACCTCGACCTCATCACCACCGCCCCGTCGGTGGTCTACCGCGTCCATCTGACCAACGGCGAGATGATGGAGCTGCACAATCCGGCCGACATGCCGGATCCGGTGCGCATCGACCATATCGAGGAGCCGTGGAT
>DATKQA010000590.1:0-2494 GCA_035523835.1 Candidatus Sulfotelmatobacter sp. | reverse complement strand
GCAGGTCGGTGGCCGCGGACAGCGGATGGAAATTGCCCAGCGCCTCGATGATCGTCGGCCCGCCGTACCAGGCGAGCCTTGACGAGCGGTGCCGGATGTTGTCGCCGTCGCGCGCCACCACCGGGACGATGGCCGACGCGGTGAGGCGGAGGCCGCCGAGATAGGATTGGATCTCGCGCTCGAGACTGCGGAAGCGGGCCTCGTCGAAATCGACCAGGTCCATCTTGTTCACCACCACGGCGACCTGGCGCAGCCCGAGCAGGTGCAGCAGATAGCCGTGCCGCCGCGATTGTTCCCTGACCCCTTCCTGGGCGTCGATCACCAGGAGCGCGGCATCGGCCTGGGCCGCGCCGGTGACCATGTTCTTGAGGAATTCCTTGTGGCCCGGCGCATCGATGATGACCGTGTCGCGGCGCGGCGTGCGCAGCCAGATCTGCGTCGTGTCGATGGTGATGCCCTGGTCGCGCTCGGCCTGCAGCGCATCCATGACGAAGGCCCATTCGAAGGGCATGCCGCGGCGCTCCGACATGGCCTGGATCGCCTCGACCTTGCCAGGCGGCAGCGAATCCGTCTCATGCAGCAGGCGGCCGACCAACGTCGACTTGCCGTGATCGACATGGCCGACGACGACGAGCTTGAGCAGGTCGCGCTGTTGTGCCGACATCGCGCCGCTCACATGTAGCCGTCGGCGCGGAGGCGCTCGAAGGCATCCTCCGAATCGTGGTCCATCACCCGCCCGGCGCGCTCCTCGGTGCGCGTCACCTCCAGCTCGGCGATGATCTCGTCGACGCTGGCGGCGCCGCTCGCGATCGGCAGCGTGATGCCCTCCTCGCCGAGCGAGCGGTAGCGCTTGCCGTCCCTGGCGAAATAGAGCGGCACGACGGGAATGTTCTCGCGCTTGATGTAGTGCCAGACGTCGAGCTCGGTCCAATGCAGGAGCGGATGCACGCGCAGATGCGTGCCCGGCGGATAGTCGGTCTTGTACTGGTCCCAGAATTCCGGCGGCTGGTCGCGGAAGTCCCAGGCGCCGCCGGCGCCGCGCGGGCTGAACACGCGCTCCTTGGCGCGCGTCGCCTGCTCGTCGCGGCGGATGCCGGCGATGATGCCGGTGAAGCCGTATTTGGCCAGCGCCGCCTTGAGCCCTTCGGTCTTGCGCGCGGCGAAGCGCGAGGCCGGCGGCAGCGAGGCGTCGGACTGTTCGATCGGCGGGCACGGGTCGGCGATCAGCTTGAGGCCCCATTCCCTGACCTTGAGGTCGCGGAAGGCATAGGTCTCGGGGAATTCCTTGCCGGTGTCGAGATGCATCACCGGGAACGGCACGCGGCCGAAGAACGCCTTGCGCGCCAGCCAGATCATCACGTTGGAATCCTTGCCGATCGACCACAGCATGGCCAGCTTGTCGATGCGGTTGAAGGCTTCGCGCAGGATATAGACGCTCTGACTTTCGAGCGCATCGAGCGGAGTCATGGCGGGTCCCGGCCGGTGGACTGTAAATAGGGGCGGACAACACTACCTTTGTGGCAATTTGTCAATCCGCTTTGCGCCGGCCGGACGCGTCATCTTTGTGGCCAGCGCCGACCTAGAATTTCAGGGCGTTGGTCAGGTCGTTGGCCTTGGCATCGCGCGCGCCGAGCGGCGAAAGACCATAGCGGCGCTCGATGAAGCGCAGGATCGAGGTCGTGTCGTATTCGGTGTGATCGATATAGCCGCGCCTGGCGAAGGGCGAAACGATCACCGTGGGGATGCGCGTGCCGGGACCCCACTTGTCCTTGACCGGCGGCGGCACATGGTCCCAGAAGCCGCCGTTCTCGTCGGGCGTGATGATCACCACCACGTCGCGCCAGAGCGGGCTTTTGGTGATCCTGGTCAGCAGTTCGGCCACGTGCCGGTCGCCGGCGATCACCTCGGCATAGCCGGGATGCTGGTTGAGCTCGCCGATCGGCTTATAGAAGCTCACCGCCGGCAGCCTGCCCTGGGCGATGCCGGCGAAGAACGCCTTGGCGTCCTGCAAATGCGCGGCCCGGCCCGGCGTGCCGGCGGCGTAGTTCTTGAAGTAGGCGAAGGGCTGGTGGTGGAACTGGAAGTCCTTGTCCGGCTTGCCGGCGAGCGCATCGTCCCAGCCGCCGGAATACCAGGCCCAGCTCACGCCCTTGGCCGACAGCCGGTCGCCGATGGTCGGCATGTCCTGCAGCGGCAGCAGGCGGTCGGCGGGGACCTTCGCCGGATGCGGCGTCGAGGCGGTGAAGACGGTATTGACGGCATAGCCGTCCGGCGTGACGGCACCGTCCTTGGTCATATGGCCGGCGGCATCGAGCACCGCCACCATGTCGGCGGGGGCGTGCTCGAAGCGCGGCGTGCAGGCGCAGATCAGCCAGATGTGATTGAGGAACGAGCCGCCGAAGGCGGCGTGGAAGAAATTGTCGGCCAGGGTATAGCGCCGGGCCCACCGCCAGAGCCGCATGTGCTGGCCGTTGTAATAGCCCATGGTCAGGCC
>DATKQA010000589.1:0-5594 GCA_035523835.1 Candidatus Sulfotelmatobacter sp. | reverse complement strand
GGCCGGCCGGCGAAAGTTCGGAGATCATCGACAGGCTGATGTCGAACGACATGTTCACCGTGGTATTCGGCCCGACGGTCAGGTTCCAGGTCAGCGTCTGGGTCGACGTCGCGGTCTGGCTGCCGCCCGTCTGGTTCAACGCCGCCTCGGCGGAGGCCCGCCAGGAGGCGCCGGCCACGGCCGGGGGAGAGGCGTTGGTGTTGGACTTGCTGCCGATGATGATGCTGTCAGTGACACCATAGGAACCGGTATCGCCGACCTGCGGAATGGACGAGGCGTTCGCACCCGGATTGGTGCCGAGCTGCGACGCGGAGTAGACGTTGTTGGTCATGCCGCGGCCGCCGGTGAGGTCGAGGTTGTCCTTCACCGTGCTAGTGGAACCGCTATCGGTATTCTCGACGCCGATACCCGCCGTACCGCTCGACGAGCCCGTGGTCTCAAAGGAGTTGCCGCCGGCGAAGGCGTTGATACCGGTGAACAGCAGATTGTCGACGTCCACACCGACGAAGGCATAGGCATCGGCGTAAGCCGCGGTGGGCGCCATGGCCAGGGCACCGACGGCAGCGGTCGCCAGAAGCGCCGCCCGCAGTGAAAGCTTGGTCTGACGAGAGGTCATTTGGTGTTCCTTCCTGTTTTGCGAAGCTCATCCGCTCCGTGCTCAGGCCAGTTATAAGCAGGGTTCATGCCAACCCGATCATTCCCAGTAATTCCAATGGATTAAGGGAAAACAGTTGGGATGCTGTAGAGACGGAACCGTCAAAATCTTCGACAGCGCGTAAAGATTTTTACAAGGCCGCCCGCCGGCTTAAAGGCCTGGTCGCGTCGCGCTGCCGGTCCACGCCTTCCCCAGGGAATGCGTGCGGCCTGGTCAGAAACCGCCCGGCGACAATCGAACTAAGCCCCGACCTCTAGGAGCTCATAGGGCAATTTTCCTAGACAAGAAGGGCTCGTTGCCGCCGCGCCGGATCGGAAAGGAAATGGTAAGACAAATGCCGTGCCCTAGCACGAATGGGTTAACCTGCTCCGCGCGCCGCGGCGCGGACAGGCGGGATGGATGCGATGAACCAACCGGTGGAAGCCATTCTGGCCGAGGCGGCGCGGCTGGCGGCGGCGCAGCGCCATGCCGAAGCGAGCGCGCGCTACCAGGCCATCCTGCGTGCCGATCCCGGCAATCGCCAAGCCGCGCTCGGCCTCGGCAATCTGTACATAGCGACAGGCGCCTTTGCCAAGGCTGCCGACCTCATCGGCCGGACCCTGCAGGCGGCAGGGGCATGGGCCGACGGCTACTACTGCCTCGGCATCGCCCAGAGCAATCTCGGCCGGATTGCCGAAGCGATGGCGAGTTTCCAGCAGGCCGTCGCGGCCGAACCGGCACACGCGGATGCCCATATGGCGCTCGGCATTCTCTCCAGCAGCGCCGACCTGCCGGCCGAAGCGGTGGAGAGCTTCCACAAGGTCGCTGCCTTGCGACCGAGTTCGGCCGAGGCGCGGATCAATCTTGGTGTCGTGCTGCAGGAACTCGGCCGGCCCGAGGAAGCCGCGCAGAGCTTCCGCCAGGCGATCGTGCTCAGCCCCGACACGGCGGAGGCGCACAATAACCTCGGCGTGGCCCTGGACGAACTCGCGCAATACGACGAGGCGATGGCGAGCTTTCGCCGCGCCATCGAACTGCGTCCCGACTATGCCGAGGCGCACGACAATCTCGGCAAGACCCTGAGCAAGGACAATCGCCTGGCCGAGGCGGCGGCGAGTTTCCGCCAGGCCATCGCCGCCGAGCCCGACTTCGCCGCCGCCCACAACGGCCTCGGGCTGGTTTTGGCCAGGCTCGGCGAACCTGAGCAGGCCGAACAGCATTTCCGCTCGGCCATCGCCTTGGAGCCCGATTACGCCTCGGCGCATTTCAATCTCGGCAACACCTTGCGGCAAAGGGAACGCCATGCGGAAGCGATAGACAGCCTTGAGCGGGCGGTCGCGCTCGACGCCGACGACATCGACGCGCAGCTCAGCCTGGGCAAGGCGCTGCGCGGCGCCAAGCGCCACGCCGAGGCCGTCGAGGTCCTGGCGCGCGCGGTGGAGCGATGGCCGGACAGCATCGATGCGCGGGAGGTGCTCGGGGTCAGCCTGCTCGCCGCGGCGCGCGCCGACGAGGCGCTCCGGCAATTCCAGCACATGCTGTCCCGAGAGCCGCAGCATGCGACGGCGCACAACAATATCGGCGTCATCTTGCAGATGCAGGGACGGCACGAAGAGGCGATCGCCGCGTTCGAGCGCGCATTGGCCGCCAAGCCCGACTATATCGAGGCCAGGGGCAACATGGGCATCCCGCTGATCAATCTCGGCCGCCAGGACGAGGCCCGCGCCGCGCTCGAAGCCGCCATCGAAGCTTTGCCGCGGACCGTGCACTACTATCTCAGCATTGCCGATCTGCGGCGCTTCAAGGACGGCGAACCGATGCTCCAGGCCATGGAGGCGCTCGCCGCCGATAGCGCCGCCCTGCCGGAGAACGAGCAGATCCAGTTGCATTTCGCGCTCGGCAAGGCCTATGACGACGTCGGGCGCCACGAGCAGGCGTTCGAGCATCTGCGACGGGGCGCCGCCCTCAAGCGCCGGCAAGTTGCCTATGACGAAGAGACGACGCTCAGAGGCTTCGAGCGCATCCGCGAAATCTTCGGCAAGGAATTGCTGGTTAGCCGTGCCGGGTCGGGCAACCCTTCGTCGCTGCCGATATTCGTGGTCGGCATGCCGCGCTCAGGCACGACCCTGGTCGAACAGGTCCTGGCGAGCCATCCCAGGGTCTACGGCGCCGGCGAACTGGAAGACCTCGGACAGATCGCCGCCGGCGCGGCCGGCGCCGGCAGCGGCCGCCTCGCCGATCTCGGCATCGTCGCCGGCATGCCGGATGCAGCGCTGCGGCAGTTCGGCGACGAGTACGTCCGCCGCGTGCAGACGATGGCGCCGGCGGCAGAGCGAATCGTCGACAAGTTACCGGAGAACTTCCGCCACGTCGGCTTCATCCGGCTCATCCTGCCGAACGCCCGCATCATCCACATGCGCCGCAATCCGGTCGATACCTGCCTGTCCTGCTTTTCCAAGCTGTTCTCCGGCAATCAGCCGCACACCTACGACCTGGCGGAGCTGGGCCGCTACTACCGCGCCTACGACCGGCTGGCGGCGCACTGGCGCGCCGTCCTGCCGCCGGAGGCCATGCTCGAGGTCCAGTACGAAGACGTGGTGGCCGATCTCGAGGCGCAGGCGCGTCGGATCGTCGCCTACTGCGGGCTCGAATGGGACGAAGGCTGCCTCGCCTTCCACAAATCCAACCGGCCGGTCCGCACCGCCAGCGCGAGCCAGGTCCGCCAGCCGATCTACAGCAAGTCGGTCGAGCGATGGCTGCCCTACAAGGACCAGCTCAAGCCGCTGCTGGACGAACTGGGCTACGCCTGACGCCGCGCGTCCGCAATCGTGCCGGGCGCGCTCAACTGCCCGAGAGCTGCGTCAGCAGCTTTTCGGCGTCGGCGCGTTCCTTGAACGGCTGCTTGTTGCTGAGAAGCTGGTTCAGCACGAACCGCGCCCCGTCCTTCTGCCCGGTGCTGACCAGCGCCTGCGCGAAATGGTACTTTATCGTCGGGTTCGCCGGCGCCTTCTCCGAGGCCTTCTGCAGGTTGCTGGCGGCTTCCGCCGCGCTGCCGTTCTGCAGCAGAACCATGCCCAGCGTGTCCATCACTTCCGCCGACTGCGGATCGAGCTTGGACGCCTTCTGGGCGTGATCGAGCGCTTCCGCGCCCTTGCCCTGCTTCATCAGCACCCACGCCAGGTTATTCTCGGCGACGGGATTGTTGGGTGTGGTGCGGATCGACTCCGTATATTGCGTCGCCGCCTCGTCCAGCCGGTTCGCCGCCAAATAGGCATCGCCCAGCGCGACCCGCGTCGCTGAATCGTCGGGATGGGCATCGACCCAGGTCTTCAGGGTCTTTTCCGCATCGGCGGCCTGGCCGGCCTGGGTCTGCGCGGCGGCGAGCAGTCGCCGGTCGGGGCCATTGTCGGCGATTGTCACGGCGCGTTGGAACGCCGCCACGGCATCCTGCGGCTTCTTCAGTTGCAGGGCGATCTCGCCTTCATATTCCGCGAGTCTGCGGTCCTTCGGATATTGCGGCTTCAGGTCCTGCACGATGGGCGCCGCCTCGTCCGGCTTGCCGGAGGCGACCAGCAGCCTGACGAGGAGAAACTTCGCCGCCGGGTCCTTGGAATCGAAGGTCACCGCCTGGCGCGCCTCGTCGAGCGCCTCGGGCCCCTTGCCGGCCGCCAGCAGGGCGACGGCAAGCTGCTGATGCCGGCGGCTGGAGTTCGGCTCGGCATTGACCAGTTTCTTGAACGTCGCCACGGCATCGTCGGCCTGCTTCAAGCCGAGCTGTGCCCGGCCGGTGATCTCCAGCATGGCCGCATTTCGCGGATTGGCGGTGAGAGCCGGCTGGATGATCGTCAGCGAATCCTGGAACTTCCCCCGCGACAGCAGGAAATCCGCCAGGATCAGACGAAGACGCAGGTCGTCGGGGCTGAGGTTCAGGCCGCGCTTCAGCGCGTCCGCGGCGGCGTCGGGATGCCCGGTCTTGTTCTCGAATTCCGCCAGTTCGATGTAGTTGTCGCCGATCTTGGGATTGGCGGTGATAATATCCTCGTAGTACTTGCGCGCGTCGTCCGGCTTGTTCTCCTGCATCGCCAACTGCGCGAGATTGCGATCGGCATTGACGTTGCCGGGTTCCTTGTCGTGGACCTTCAGCAGTTCCGCCTTGCCGGCCTGCGTGTCGCCCTTGGCGATATGCGCGATGCCGGCGAGCACCAGGCCGATGCTATTGTCGGCGAAGTTCTTTTGCAGCCGATCGGCGACCGCCAACGCCTTGTCGTACTCCTTGGCGCGCATGTGGGCGGCGAACAGAATGATCTCGGGCTTCAGGGCCTTGGGATTCTGCTCCGCGGCCTTTTCCAATTCGTCGATGCCATTGGCCGTATCGCCGACGGCGAGTTGCGACGCGCCAAGCTCGGTGCGAAGCCCGGCGTTGTCGGGTTCCTTCTCCACCGCCTTTTCGAGATATTGGCGGGCCATGTTCGGATCGCCGCTGCGCGCCGCGGCCTGGCCGATCAGCGCCAGCACGCTGACGTCATCGCCCGCCTGCGCCACCGCCGGGGTCATCGTTTTGACGGCGTCGCCCGGCCGGTTGAGTGCGAGCTCGGTCGCCGCCAGCAACTTCCGCGCCTGAATGTTCTGCGGCACGTCGTGGACATACTGGCCGAGATAATTGTCGGCCTCCTCGAACTGCTTCAGGGCGTAGCTGGACGCGCCGGCCAGGAGCGTCGCCGGCAGATAGTTGGGTGCCGCCGCCAGCGCGCGTTGGCTGTAGGTCTGCACATTGGCCATGTCGCCGCTCAGATAGGCCGCCAGCGCGCGCAGATAATTGGCGCGCGGATCCTTCGATGCACCCTTCAGCACCGCATCGAGATTGGCGATGGCGTCTTTCAGCTTGGATTGCGAGATCTGCGCCCGCGCCATGCCGAGCTTGGCCACCAGGTTCCACGGCTGCAACTCGTGCAGGCTTTGA
>DATKQA010000588.1:0-7519 GCA_035523835.1 Candidatus Sulfotelmatobacter sp. | reverse complement strand
CAGTCGGCCTTCTACGGCACCGGCGGTTTCATTGCCGCCTATCTGCTGATCAACCATCTGATCGCGAACGTGATCCTGGCGCTGCTGCTCGGGACCGTCGGCGCCGCCATCGCCGGCGTTTTCGTCGGCATCATCGCGCTCCGGCGCACCGGCATCTATTTCGCCATGATCACCGTAGCGATCGCCGAAACCTTCTATTTCGTCGAATTTTCGCCACTTGCCGCCTTTACCGGCGGCGAAAACGGCCTGCCCGGCGTTCCCTCGCCAAAATTCGAACTGGCTGGCTTTTCCTACCAGGTCGGCAACGACTGGTCGATGTACGGCTTCCTGGCCGTCTGCTATTTCGTCGGCATGGTCATCGCGCTGCGTATTGTCCGCTCGCCGGTCGGTGCGGTGCTTCGCGCCATTCGCGACAATCCGGTGCGCGCGCGCGCCGTCGGCCATGCCGTCGGATTCTACAAGCTGACGGCATTCGTCATCGCCGCCGCCTATGCCGGTTTTGCCGGCGGTCTGCTGGGTGTCCTGCAGGGATTCATGCCGCCGGACGCCTTCACCTTCGATACTTCCGGTCAGCTCGTCATGCAGACCGCCATCGGTGGCATCGGCACGCTGTTCGGGCCGCTGCTCGGCGCGGCGGTGTGGCTTTATCTGCGCGACTTCCTCCAGCAGACGCTCGGTCTCGGCGCCACCTGGAAGCTGGTGCTCGGCGTCATCTTCGTGCTGCTGGTGTGCTTCTTGCGCCGCGGGTTGATCGGCGGACTGCAGGATTTGTTCGACCTCTTCATCAAGCGGCCGGAACCTTCGCCGCCCGAGGAAGTTCCGGCGCTGGCCGTGGCGGCGCCCTTGGCCAGCGTCGGGCCATTGCGGCGGCGGGAGGAGGCGCCCTTCTCGGGGCCGGTGCTGGAAGCGCGCGGTCTGACCAAGTCGTTTGGCGGACTGGTGGCCAACCGAGATATCAATTTCACCGTCAACCAGGGCGAGCTTCGTGCCGTCATCGGCCCCAATGGGGCTGGCAAGAGCACCTTTTTCAAGATGCTGACTTGCGAGATGCCGCCGACGGCCGGGCGGATCATCTTTCACGGCCGCGACATCACCGGCATGGATGTGGCCGACGTATGCCAGCTCGGCTTGACCAAAAGCTATCAGGTCAACCAGCTCTTCACCCGATTGACGCTGCGCGAGAACATCGTCATCGCTGCTCTTGCCGAGCGGCGGGGAACCTTCTCGCTCGACTTGCTCCGGCGCATCAACCGGGTGCCCGGCCTCGACGTGCAGGTGGAGAGCACACTTGCGCTCGTCGGGCTGACTGCACATGCGGACGTTCCGGTGGCGCAGCTCGCCTACGGCGAAAAGCGCCGGCTGGAGATCGGCTTGGCGCTGGCCGCCTCGCCGTCGCTCCTGCTGCTCGACGAGCCGCTGGCGGGCATGAGCCCGCGCGAACGGGCGGAGACGGTGCAATTGCTGAAGAACATCCGCCGCGGTCGCACCCTGGTGGTGGTCGAGCACGACATGGATGCCGTGTTCGAACTGGCCGAACGAATCACCGTGTTGCACGAAGGGGCACTCCTGGCCGAAGGCACGCCGGCGGAGATCCAGCGCAACAGCCTGGTGCAGGAGGCCTATCTCGGCGGGGTGGCCGCGGCATGAGCGCGCTTCTCGAAGTCGAGGCAATCAACAGCTACTACGGCGACAGCCACATCCTGTTCGATGTGTCGCTCTACGTCGAAAAGAACGAAGTCGTCGCCTTGCTCGGCCGCAACGGTGCAGGCAAGAGTACGACCCTGAACAGCCTGATGGGGGTGGTTCGCCCGCGTTCCGGCAAGATCGTCTTGGATGGGATGGAGACGGAGAAACTGCCGCCGCATGCGATCGCCGCGCTCGGCCTGCAACTGGTGCCGGAGGAGCGGCGCATCTTCGGCGGCTTGAACGTCGAGGAGAATCTGATACTGGCCGGACTCACGGCCAAGTCGCGCTGGCCGCTCGAGCGGATCTGGGAGATTTTTCCGCGGCTGCGCGAACGCCGGCGAAGCCACGGCACCGACCTCTCGGGCGGCGAGCAGCAGATGCTCGCCATCGCCCGGGCGCTGGTGCGCGATCCGAAGATCATCCTGCTCGATGAACCTTTCGAGGGGTTGGCGCCGATCATCGTGCGCGACCTGCTCGCCACCTGCCGCGCGCTCGCCGAGGCGGGCCAGACCATCGTCGTGGTAGAGCAGAACGTCTCGGCCGCCATGAGCCTCGCCGATCGCGTCTACATCATCAACAACGGCCATATCGTTGAATCGCTGACCGCCCAGGCGGTGCGTGACCAGCCCGACGTGTTGCACCGCCATCTCGGCGTCTAGGGCCTTTCCCGGCACAAACGGTGCGATGGGAACGCGGACCGATCGTAGTTTCCTAGCTTGACCGTCGTTTAGCAAATTTGCTACGTATTCCTGGTTCGCAAGTTTGCTAAGTCGAGCCCATGGAGCTTGCAGAAAGCGAAAGAGGCCGCGGTGCGAACGACAGCGCCGACCTCGCGGCGCGCTGCGCGCGGGAGTTGCTGGCGCTGCGCGCCGCCAGCGGCGAGACGCAGAAGCAAGTGGCGGCGCGCCTCAAGATGACGGAATCGATGGTTTCTCGGCTGGAGCGTGGCGATCACGTGCCCAGCTTGAAGACGCTGTGCCGCATCGCCACCGCCTTCGGACGGAGGCTCGAAATCGTCTTCCATGCCCATGAGCACCGTCACGCCGGCGATACCAGCCGCTCGCATCCACATGACCGTCGGGCCCCCGCCCACAAGTATCGGTACGGTGACGACGAATGAACTGTGGACCCGAACTTCTGCCGGTTGCCGCCGCTGCCGGCGCCGGAGCGTTGCGCCCCTGGGTTCCGGATCATTGGCCTCCGATGGCGCCTCTGGCACGCCGGAGAGGCTGGTCGAAGGCAGAGACGGCCCGGACCACGGCCGCCCGGCGGGAGCTGGCATTCGCCTGCAGCACCGTCGTGGCCTATGGTCTGTTCCGCGTCTTTTCAGCGACCGGATTGCGCGCGCTGCGGCCAGACAATCTCGATCATTATGGGCAATTCCTGAGCGGAATGTGCATTGTCATGGTCGGCCTGTTGTTTTGCATCCGGCCGGTTCTGCAGGGAGCGGCGGCGTTCGACGATGTCGACTGATCGTCACGACGGGCACGATGCCCTTCCGCATGGCGGCCGTGGTCACCACGCCCACGATCATCGGCATGGGTCCCATGGCCGCGGCCATACCCATGGTACGGGCAGCGATGAAGGCCGTATCGCGGCAGCTTTCGCCATCATAGTCATTTTCACGCTGGTCGAGGCGGCGGGCGGCGTCTTGTCCGGGTCGCTGGCATTGCTGGCCGACGCCGGCCACATGGTTTCCGACGCCGCCGCGCTCGGCATGAGCTGGATGGCGCTACGCGTCGGCCGGCGGCCCGCCGATGCCATGCGCTCCTACGGCTACCAGCGGCTGGAAGTGCTGGTCGCCTTCGTGAACGGCTGCGCGTTGCTCGTCATTGCCGCATGGGTTGCGGCCGAAGCGCTTCGCCGGTTGCACGCGCCGGTGACGGTCCTCGGCGGCTCCATGCTGGGCATCGCCATAGCCGGGTTGCTGGCGAACGTGGTCGCCTTCCTGGTGTTGAGCGGAGCAAACCGCGACAACCTGAACATGCGCAGCGCCTGGCTGCATGTGCTCGGCGATGTTCTCGGCTTCGCCATCGCCATCGTCGGCGCGATCGTCATCCTTGCAACCGGCTGGTCGCCGATCGATCCGCTACTCTCGATCCTGATCGCACTGCTGATCCTGAAGAGCGCCGCCGGCATCGTCGGGTCGTCGGCACATATCCTGCTCGAAGGCGCGCCGGTAGGCTTCGTTGCCGCGGCGCTGCGCGCCGACCTCGTCGCTGCTGTGCCCGCAGTGGAAGAGGTCCATCATATTCATGCCTGGTCGATCACCCAGGAGCAATCGCTGGTCACCCTCCACGTGCGCTGCTCGCCGGGCGCCGATCCCGAGAGCATCGTCCCCGCCGTCTGCCGACGATTGCAGGAGAGATTCGGTATTTCGCATTCGACCATCCAGGTCGATTACGAGGATTGCATCGACGAGCATCATCGTTAGCCGACAGCGCCGCCGCCAACCCCGGCGGTTTCGGCCGGTTGTCGACGTCAGGCCCGGCGCTTCAATTGTGCGGGCAGACGCTCGTCATTGCCGAGCGCGACGCGGCGAACATCCTCGCTGTCGGTCGGTTCATGGCCGACCTTGGCCCGCGGCGCCGGCGCGGCGACGACCTTGTTGCTGAGCCGGCCGAGACCCGTCACCTCGACTTCTATGGTATCGCCGACCTCCATCGGGCGCGAGTTCGCCGGCGTGCCGGTCATGATGACATCGCCCGGCGAGAGTGTGATATGGCGCGCCAGGTCGGCAATGATGTAGTCGATGCCGAAGATCATTTCGCTGATGGCGCCTTCCTGCACCAGCTTGCCGTTGCGATAGGTGCGGAGCGTCGATTTACGGATGTCGACGCCGGAGACGATGCCGGGACCGACCGGACAAAATCCGTCCGGACCCTTGACGCGCAGCATGGAGCCGGCATCGGTATCGCGCATGTCCTGTAGGCCGACGTCGTTACCGACGGCGAAGCCGGCGAGATGCTCCCACACTGCCGATGGTTCAACATTGCGGGTTACGCGGCCGATGATCGCCGCGACTTCACCTTCGTAGTTCAGATAGCGATAGCCTTCCGGGCGCACCAGCTCGCCGCCGTGGGCATTGAGCGCGGTGACCGGCTTCTGAAAGTAGGTCGGCGTCTTCGGCGGCTCGGTGCGGCCGGTAAATTCGAAGAAGCGCGAGCGGTAGTTGACGTGGATGCAGAGGATCTTGCTCGGCGAGCAGGGGGGAAGGTGTGCTACGTCCCGCTCGCTGACGCGGCGCCCGTCCGGCAATGTGAGCGTGCCGTCGTTGGCCGTTGCCCAATAGCTCGATCCGTTGTAGACGACGTGGCGCAGCTCGCGGCGTGGCCCTTCCAATACGTTCATGGCTGTTCTCCCATACTCAGATCAGGTTGTTCTTCCGTGCTTTACATGCGCGCCGGTCCCTGCCGCTAGATAGGCGCCGTGCAGGACTTCGGGATGCCGACGCAGCTCGTCGCTCGAGCCCGAGAAGGCCATTCGTCCGCGTTCCATCACATAGGCGCGGCTAGCGAGGGCCAACGCCAGGGTCGTGAATTGTTCGATCAGCAGGATGCCGACGCCTCGTTCCGCAACCGCCTTGATCGTCTCGCCGAGCCTGACCACGATTGCCGGCGCAAGACCGAAGGAAAGCTCGTCAATCAGCAAGTAGCGTGGTTGGCCGATCAGGGCCTGGCCGATGGCCACCATCTGCTTCTGCCCGCCCGACAGGTCATGCGCACCGAGCTTCAGCCGCGGCTTCAGCTCGGGAAAGACGTCGAGCGCGCGCTCAACTTCCTGCTCGAGCTCCTGCCGGCGCAGCGCCGAACCGGCGGCGCGCAGATTTTCCAGCACAGAAAGATTGGGCAGCACGCTGTGCCCTTCGGGGACAACGGTGATGCCATGCCGGCGCACGGCATCGGGCGTTCGTCCCATCAGGTTCCTGCCGTCGACCTCGATCCTGCCGCTAGCTGCCGGCAATACGCCGGCGATGGTCATCACCAGGCTTGATTTGCCGGCGCCATTGGCGCCCATGAGCGCCGTTACCTCGCCAGGCTGCAAGCTCAGCGATATGCCGTGCAGGACCGGCCTGCCACCGCGATGCACGACCAGGTCGCGTACCTCAAGGCTGGAGGCAGGGACGGGATCAGGCATTGCCGAGATACGCCTTTCGCACGATGGGATCGTCGAGAACGGTGCGCGTCGATCCCAGGGCCAGGCGCTTGCCGAAGTCGAGTACCAGCGTTTCGACGCAGACGGATGCGATCAGGTCGGCATCGTGATCGATCAGCACAAGTTGGGCATCGTACTCGGCCGGGATCGCGACCAGCAATTCGCGGAGCCGTTCGGTTTCGCTCTCATTGAGGCCGGCGCCGGGTTCGTCCATCAGGATGACCTTGGGTCGTCCGACCAGGGTCTTGGCGATTTCCACCATGCGCCGTTCGAAGAGATTGGCCCGCCGGCCGGGCAGATGCTTCTGGCGTTGCAAGCCGACGAAGGCGATGGCCCGGTCCACGTCCTGCTCGCCGTCGCGCCGCGTTTGCGATACGTGGTCGGCGATCGCCTGTATATTCTCCCAGAGGGTCAGGTCGTCGACGACGAGCTCCTGTTGGAAGGTGCGGCGCAACCCGGCCGCCACGCGCCGGATCGGCGACAGGGCGAGAAGGTCGATGTCGTCGAGCACGACCGTCCCGCTTATCGGCCGGACGAAGCCGGAAAGCACGTTGAGCAGCGTCGTCTTGCCGGCACCGTTCGGACCGATGAGGCCGGCGATCGGCGCTGTCAACTCGGCATTGAGATTGTCAAGCGGCCGAACGCCGCCAAAGGCAACGGTGAGATTCTCGATGCGGATCACGACGACGTTCCCGCATCGCGCCGCCGACGCAGGCGCTCGATCAAGCCCATGACCTGACCCGACACGCCGGTCGGCGCGGTGATCAGCGCGTGAATCAGGCCGGCTCCGAAAAGCAGGGTGGCCAGGTAGCCGTTGACGCCGAGATAGTTCAGGAAAGCGGGCGGCACACCGAACATGAGGCCGGCAAAAATGGCTCCCGGCCAGTCGAACACGCCGCCGATCACCGACACTGCGAACAACAAGATCGATTGCGACGCGCTGAAGGCCCCGCTATCCAATCCGCCATAGCAGCCGGCGAGCAGGCCGCCGGCGATCCCCGCGAGAAAGCCGGCCAGGGCGAAGGCCCAGGTCTTGTAAAAGACGATGCGCACGCCCGAGGCTGCGGCCATCCGTTCGTCCCGGCTGATCAATGCCCAGGCGCGCCCCGGCTTCGATTGCCGATGCAGTTCCAGGAGGATGAGGCCGAGCAGGAGAAAGACTGCGACGTAGACGAAATAGGCGGCTTCGGCGGTCGCAAACGGCGGACGCGCCATGTCGACGCGCGGTTTGTCGCCCATATAGCCCAGGAAGTTGGTGCCGCCGTTCGGGAAGCTCCAATTGGCGATCACCACCTGGAAGGCGCCGGCGAGCATCAGGGTGGCCAGCGCGAGATAGAGACCGCGCATGCGGATTGCCGGCAGACCCCAGAGCACCCCGATCACGCTGGCGCCGAGGCCGCCCGCCAGCACGCAGATTTCGAAGGGCGGGTGAAAGGCATGGTAGACGCGCAGGCTGACCCAGCCGCCGATCCCGACCAGGGCATATTGGCAGAGCGAGATCAGGCCGAGCCGACCGTAAAGCAGGCCGGTTCCAGCGGCGGCGAGAGCCACGGCGAAACTGGCAGTAAAAATCTCGAGCCAATAGCCGCCGGCCGTCGTGGCGATAATTATCGTCAGCGCTGCGACGACCGCCGCCATGGTCAGCAGATTGAAGCCGGGCCGTCGCGAGCGTTCGAGC
>DATKQA010000587.1:0-3487 GCA_035523835.1 Candidatus Sulfotelmatobacter sp. | reverse complement strand
CGGCCATTGGTCGAAGGGGCCGGCGGCGGAGGTTTCCTCCATCGGCGTGAGATGCCATTTGCCGACGGCGAAGGTGGAATAGCCGACCGGGCGCAGCATCTCGGCCATGGTGGCGGCGCTCTTGGCGACCGAGCCGGTGCAGTTCGGGAAGCCGGTGTTCCAGTTGCTCAGGCCGCGCATGCCGACCGAATGGTGGTTGCGCCCGGTGAGCAATGCGGCGCGGGTCGGCGAGCAGAGCGCCGTGGTGTGGAAGTTGGTATAGCGCAGGCCCCCGGCGGCCAGCCGGTCGATGTTCGGCGTGGCGATGGTCGAGCCGTAGCAGCCGAAATGCGAGAAGCCGGTGTCGTCGAACAGGATGGTGACGATGTTCGGCGCGCCCTCGCGCGGCTTCGGCAATTCCGGCCACGCCGGTTCCGATTCGCGCACGGTGCGGCCGATGCGGCCCTTGAACGTCGGATCGATGGTCATGCTGTCTTCTCCTCCCGCACGCCGGACAATTACATAGCTTAGCTTACTCTATCGCCGCCGCCAGATCAGCAACCAGTAAAGCACCAGGCTGGCGCTGCCCATCAGGGCGATCGTCGAGGCCATGGGCCGCTCGCTGGCATCGTAGAACTGACCGACGGCGAGGCCGGCGAAGCTGGCGATGCTCATCTGCAGAAAGCCGAGCAGCGCCGAGGCGATGCCGGCGATGTGCGGAAAGGGACTGACGGCGCCGGCGATGCTCTGCGACAGGATGATGCCGAGCGCCAGGGTATAGACGAACATCGGCGCGATGACGGCGGCGACATGGTGCACGCCGGCCCAGGCCAGCGCCGCCATGGCCAAGCCGGCCGCGGCGGCCAGCGGCGTCGCCGCCAGCAGCATGCGGTCGATGCCGAAGCGGAGCGTGACGCGGCCGCCGATGGTCGCGCCGAGAATGACGCCGATGCCGTTCAGGCCGAAGGCGAAGCCGTATTGCTGCGCGCTCAGGTGCAGCACGTCCACCAGCACGAAGGACGAGCCGGAAATGAAGGCGAACAGGCCGGCGAAGCAGAAGCAGCCGGTCAGGGCATAGCCGACATAGATCGGCGAGGCGAGCAGTGCGCCGAGGTTGGCCAACATGCGCCGCGGGTGCAGCGCCTGCGGGTCGGGGCGCGCCAGGGTCTCGCCGAGCAGGCCCCAGACCGCGAGGGCGGTGGCGATGCCGAGCGCCGAGAGGCAGACGAAGCTGGCGCGCCAGCCGAAGGCGGTCTGCAGATAGCCGCCGATCACCGGCGCGACGGTCGGCGCCAGTCCCATGGTCATGCTGACGTAGGACAGCATGCGCGCCGCCTGCTCGCGGCTGTGCAGGTCGCGCACGATAGTGCGGCCGAGCACCGGCCCGGCGGAGGCGCCGATCGCCTGCATGAAGCGCGCGACGATCAGCAGCTCGATGCTTGGCGCGAAGACGCAGGCGAAAGATGCGCCGACATAGAGCACGAGGCCGGTCAGCAGCACCGGCCGCCGGCCGAAACGGTCCGCCGTCGGGCCGTAGAACAGGTGCGCCACGGCGAAGCCGAAGAGATAGACGCTGAGCGTAAGCTGCACTTCCGCCGCGTCGGTGTGGAACACCACGATCATGCTTGGCAGCGAGGGAAGGAACATGTCGGTGGACAGCGGCGAGATCGCCGTGAGCAAGGCCAGCAACAGGATCAGCGCCACCGAATCCCGGCGCAATGTCGCCATGCGGTTCAGCCGTAGCGCAGCAGGCGGGGGCTGTTCTGCCGCAGCCAACGGCGCGCCTCGTCCGCGTCCGGTGACAGGCTCTGCACCAGAGACCAGAAGCGCGGGCCATGGTTCATCTCGACCAGATGCGCCACCTCGTGCGCGACCACGTAGTCGATGATCGGCTCCGGCGCCAGGATCAGGCGCCAGCAGAAGGCAAGCGTCGCCCGCGACGAGCACGAGCCCCAGCGGCTGCGCATGTCGCGCACGCTCACCCGGGCGATACGCTGGCCAAGCCGGGCGGCCGCGGCATGGGCGCGGGCGGCGAGTTCCAGGCGTGCCTGCTGCTTCAGCCAGTCGCGCAGCCGGCGCGGCAGGTGTTCGATGCCGCCGGCGACGTTGATTTCGTCGCCATCCAGCCAGACGCTGCCGCGCCTCCCCGGGCGATGGCGGATGCGGCAGGTCCGGCCGAGGAACGGCAGGCTGGCGCCGTCGGCCAGCGCGACCGCGGGCGGCAGGCGGGCCAGCCTTTCGCCGATCCAGCCGGAATTTGCTTCGGCAAAGCGCAAACCTTGGGTAAGGTTCGAGCGCGGCGGCAAGACCAACACCACGTCGCCGGTCGTCGGATCCAGTCGCAGCGACAATCGCCGGGCGCGTCGGGAGGGCCGCACCAGCAGCGACACCCGATGCGGACCGACGGTCAGCTCATGCCGCATGGAGACCGAGGACGAACAGAAAACAGGGCTGGAGAACGTATAGGTCCGTCATCGGGAATTTTTCTTGCCGCTGACGCCAAACCGTAACCGAATGGCCCATAGAACAAGCGAGCCGCTGGTTTCGAACGGCAACGTTTTACAGGAAGGGGAGAGGTTTCACCATGACATTTCAACGTACGATTGTCGCTGCGGCGGCAGGGCTTGCGCTCTGTGCGGGTATTGCGGCGACAGCCCGGGCCCAGACCGAGATCCAATGGTGGCACGCCATGGGCGGCCAGCTCGGCGACAAGGTCAACGAGATCGCCGGCAACTTCAACAAGTCGCAGCACGAATTCAAGGTCGTGCCGGTCTACAAGGGCACCTACACCGAGACGATGACCGCCGCCATCGCCGCCTTCCGCGCCGGCCAGCAGCCGGACATCGTGCAGGTCTTCGAGGTCGGCACCGCTACCATGATGGCCGCCAAGGGCGCCGTCTATCCCGTGTGGAAGCTGATGGCCGACACCGGTGAGCCGTTCAACGCCAAGGCCTTCCTGCCGCCGGTCTACGGCTATTACTCGACCACCGACGGCAAGCTCCTCTCCATGCCGTTCAACAGCTCGACCCCGGTCTTCTACTGGAACAAGGACAGCTTCAAGAAGGCCGGCCTCGATCCCGAGAAGCCGCCGAAGACCTGGCCGCAGGTCGGCGAGGATGCCAAGAAGCTGGTGGCGGCCGGCTTCAACTGCGGCCTGACCGTGCAATGGCAGACCTGGGTCCTGCTGGAAAACGAGAGTGCCTGGCACAACAAGCCGATCGCGACGGAACAGAACGGCTTCGGCGGGCTCGGCACCAAGCTCGTCTTCAACGGCCCCGAACAGATCCGGCTGATCCAGCAGCTTGCCGACTGGGAAAAGGACAAGCGCTTCGTCTATGGCGGCCGCGAGGGCAAGCCTGATCCGAAGTTCGTCAGCGGCGAATGTCCGATGTATCTCGCCTCGTCCGGCTCGGCCGGCGGCTTCGCCAAGGCCAAGGTCAATTTCGGCATCAGCATGCTGCCGTATTTCCCCGACATCGCCGGCGCGCCGCAAAATTCCATCATCGGC
>DATKQA010000586.1:0-8046 GCA_035523835.1 Candidatus Sulfotelmatobacter sp. | reverse complement strand
CGTCTCGGTCGTCTATAAATAGCGACCGGCTCGGCGATTAGGCTTCTTCGACGGCCATGATGCCTTCGGCGGTCTCCAGCGGCACCCCCGGCACCACTTTCGACGAACGGATCACCAGCGACGTCTTGACGTGGGCGACATTCGGCGCAGCGGTCAATTCGCCGGTCAGGAAATGCTGGTAGGTGTCCCAATCCTTGGCGACGATCTTGAGAATGAAATCGACCTCGCCGGCCAGCATGTGGCACTCGCGCACCAGCGGCCAGCCGCACGCACGCTCCTCGAAGGCGACGAGATCGGCCTCCGCCTGGCTGCTGAGGCCGACCAGCGCGAAGACCGAGACGCCGAAGCCAAGCGCCTCGGCATTCAGGTTGGCATGGTAGCCGCGGATGTATCCGGCCTCTTCCAGCGCGCGCACCCGGCGCAGGCAAGGCGGGGCGGAAATGCCGGCGCGCCGCGCCAGCTCGACATTGGTGATGCGGCCGTTGTCCTGCAGATCGGCGAGGATGCGCCGGTCGATTTCGTCGAGCTTTACCCGTTGCATGAAGTTGCCTCTGGCGCCGGAAGCGCGAAAGAATATGTCGCGCAATAATATTACAGGAATGGCGACGGCCCGATCAACACAGCGCCGTCCGGCCATCGGCCGCGAGCGCCGGTCGAGGCGATGAGGCGGCTGCAATCCTGCTGGGTGGTCAGCGACGGCGGCCCGGGCATGGAAAACGAGGCGCGCGGCCTGGCCGAGGCGCTGGAAGTGCCGTTCGTGATCAAGCGTGTGCGGCCGCTGGTCCCTTGGACCTGGCTCCCGGCGCGCTGGTGGCCGCGGCCGTTCGCTTCGCTCGGGGCGGGCAGCGATCGGCTCGACCCGCCCTGGCCGGACCTGGTCATCGGCTGCGGCCGCAAGTCGGTGCCGCTGACCCTGGCGATCCGCCGGGCGAGCCGCGGCCAGACCTTCACCGTGCAATTGCAGCACCCGCGCGTATCGCGCCGCTGCTTCGACCTGGTGGTGCCGCCGCGTCACGACCGCCTCAAGGGCCCCAACGTGGTTTCCACCCGCGGCGCCCTGCACCGGGTGACGCCGGCACTGCTGGCCGATGGCGCGCTGCGCTTCGGCGCAGCGGTCGCCCACCTGCCCAAGCCCCGCGTCGCCGTGCTGATCGGCGGCAGCAGTGCCTATTACCGCCTCGATGCCGGCGTCGCGAGCCGGATTGCCGAAGACCTGGTCGCCCTCTGCAAGGCAACGGGATGCGGCCTGATGCTGACGCCGTCGCGGCGCACCGGCATCGACAACGAGCGCATCCTGCAGGAACGCCTGCGCAGCCTGCCGGCTGTGATCTGGAACGGCACGGGGGAGAACCCCTATTTCGGCTACCTCGGCCTCGCCGACTTCATCCTTGTCACCAGCGATTCCGTGGCCATGGTTTCCGAGGCCTGCGCCACCGGCAAACCGGTCTATGTCATCGCGCTGCCGGGCGGCGGCGGCAAGTTCGATGCCTTTCACGCCGGGCTGCGGGCCGACGGCCTGACACGCCCCTTCGCCGGCAAGCTCGAACGCTGGACATATGCACCGTTAAATGATACCGGCTTGGTCGCTGCAGAAATCAGGCGACGCCTTGGTTTGGCTGCCTGAAACGGGCCGCGCGGCAGCGTCACCGGCAAAGGAACGTTGATGTCGCTGCGGATCGAGACTTTCACCAATCCGAAATTCGGCGGCGTCTTCCGGCCCGGCAACAACACCGGCGGCAGCACGCTGTTCAAGGCACTCGGCCATCCGCTGGCCGCCCAGGCCGCGCCGGACCTGCGCAAGCGCCTCCGGGCGGGCGGGCCGGTGGCGATCTACGACCCCGAGGGCGCCGTCGAATCTTTCGATGCCCTCTATGGCCTCGCCGGCATCGATATCGCCGACATCTATGGGCAGCGGCTGGAATCGGTCGAGCGCACCGTGCTCGGCTGCCGGGCGAAGCTGGTGAGCGAGCTCGCCGCGAGCAAGGCGAAGACCTTGTTCGTCGCCGCCTTCGACGCGCCGCGGCACCTGCAGCAGATCGCGCCGCTGCGGCCGGCAGGCATGCAAGTCCTAACCCTGGATGCGCTCCGCCTGCCCGAGGCAATGCTGTCGAACCGGCGCAAGTATCTCGACCCGCTGAATTTCGCCACCAACTTCGCGCTGCTGCGCGACAGCGCGGATCTGCATACCCGCGTCGTCTCGGTGAACTATTGGGGCGGCTATGGCGCCGCCGACCCGGCGCTCTGGCTCTGCCTGTTCGACGGCGCCGGGCGCATTTTGGCGCATTGGACCGAAGCGCTGCCCGCGGCGAACGGCAGCGTCACCATCGACAGCCGCGAAATTCGCCGGCGTTTCGACCTCAAGGAATTCGCCGGCTCGCTCTTCATCCACGCCATCCGCGTGGCCGGGCACGACGTGGTGAAGTACGCGCTCGATACGGTCAGCGACGACGGCAGGTCGCTCTCGTGCACGCACGATGCCAATGCCTGGCCGGCCGATCTCTATGCCGGCGTGCCGGCGCCGGACGATGGCGAGAAGATCGTGCTCTGGGTGCAGAATTCGCATCCCGTGGCCATTCCGCCCGGCGCGGTCGGCCTCAACCTGATGGGATCGCAAGACATCGTCTGGCTGGATGCGGAGATCGCGCCTTTCGGCACCTATCCGCTCGACGTGGCCAAGCTCCTGCCGGCAGCGCGCTGGCCGCAGCAGATCGAGGTTCAGGCCGGCCGACATTTCGTCCGTCCGCGCTACGAAATCGCCCGCGGCGGCCGGCGGCATATCGCCCACGCCAACGTCGAACGCATCGACCTGGAGCCGGATCCGTTCATTCCCGAGCTCGCGCGGAGCATGGGCAAGGGCTATATCATGCCGCTGCCGGTGCTGCCGACCGACGCTTTCGCCAGCACCATCCTGCCGACGCCGATGTCGACGGCGCAGCGCGAGTTGCCGCTCCGGATTCTGCTCGTCGCCGCCGACGGCCGCACCCTGGCGGAAAGGTTCCTCGGCCGCATCGCGCGCCGTGCTTCCCTGGCGCTCGACATCGATGCCTGGCTGCAGGAGGCCGCCGTCACCCTGCCGCAGGGCTATGGCCATGTCGAGTTGCTCTACGACTTCCGCGACGGCGGCGAGGCGGACGGCTGGCTGCATGCCATCGGCCGCTATCGCCTGCGCCGGAGCGGCCATGCGGCGGACACCAGCTTCGGCGCTCATATCTACAACACGCCGATCGTCTATCGCGACGAGCCGCAATCCTATACCGGCGCCCCGCCCGGCCTCTCGACGCGGCTCTTCCTGCGCCTGGCGGAGCCGCCGGCCGATACGATCTGCCATCTGATCTATCCGGCATCACTGCCCTGGGCCGCCACCTCGAGCACCGAACTCAACCTGTTCGACGCGGCCGGCCGCCAGCAGGCAAGCCGCCAGGTCGCCATCGCCTGCGGCGGCTCCTACCACTGGCGCTACCAGGCGACCTTCAGCGCGGCCGAGCGGCAGGCGGCGGGTCCCGGCGCCTATGTCCAGGTGCGCGATACGACCTGCCGACTGTTCGGCTTCCACGGTCTGGCGCAGCATGACGATGCCTTCTGCCTCGACCATATGTTCGGCTTCTGAGGCGCCGGGGAGTCCATATAATCGGGCCGACGGCGAGCGGAGTTAGCGATGCCACAGCACCATCACAGCAAGGTCTTGATCCTCGGCTCCGGGCCGGCCGGCTGCACGGCGGCGATCTATGCCGCCCGCGCCTCGCTGAAGCCGATCATGGTGCACGGCATTCAGCCGGGCGGGCAGCTCACCATCACCACGGACGTGGAGAATTATCCCGGCTTCGCCGAGATCATCCAGGGGCCCTGGCTGATGCAGCAGATGGAGGCCCAGGCACGGCATGTCGGTACCGAGATCATCCACGACGTGATCGTTTCCTGCGACCTCGGCCAGCGGCCGTTCGAGGCCAAGGGCGATTCGGGCGACACCTACAGCGGCGACACGCTGGTGATTGCCACCGGCGCCGAAGCGCGCTGGCTCGGCCTGCCGTCGGAGCGGAAGTTCCAGGGCTTCGGCGTTTCCGCCTGTGCCACCTGCGACGGTTTCTTCTATCGCGGCAAGGAAGTGCTGGTGGTGGGCGGCGGCAATACCGCGGTCGAAGAGGCGCTCTATCTGACCAATCACGCCGCCAAGGTGACCGTGGTGCACCGGCGCAACGCCTTTCGGGCCGAGAAGATCCTGCAGGACCGTCTGTTTGCCAATCCGAAGATCAGCGTGATCTGGGATCACGTGGTCGAGGAAATCGGCGGCAGCGCCGCGCCGCCGAGCGTCACCCATGTCCGCCTCCGGCATGTCGCGACCGGCGCGGTGCGCGAGGTGAGCGTGCATGGCGTCTTCATCGCCATCGGCCACACGCCGAATACCGGCATCTTCCGTGGCCAGCTCGAAACCGACGGCGACGGCTATCTGGTGACGAAGCCGGGCAGCACGCGCACCAATATTCCCGGCGTCTTCGCCTGCGGCGACGTGCAGGACAAGATCTATCGCCAGGCGGTCACCGCCGCCGGCACCGGCTGCATGGCCGCGCTCGACGCCGAAAAGCACCTGGCGCACCACGCCGGCGAGAAGGCGGCCGCCGAATAGCGCGGCGTCGCCGCCCCGCTGCCGAGCGCGCCGGCACGTGATGCTGGTACGAAGCGGCCCGGCCGTCTAAAGTAACCGAGTCATGGACTGGGATAAGCTTCGTATCTTCCACAGCGTCGCCGAGGCTGGAAGTTTCACGCACGCGGGGGAAGCCCTCAACCTCAGCCAGTCGGCCGTCAGTCGGCAGATCAGCGCGCTCGAGGAAAGTCTCAAGACCTCGCTGTTCCATCGTCACGCCCGCGGCCTGATCCTGACCGAGCAGGGCGAGGTGCTGTACCGGACGGCGCACGAGGTCTTCGCCAAGCTTGCCATGGCCGAGGCCATGCTGACCGACAGCAAGGATCGCCCGCGCGGCGAACTCAAGGTCACCACCACGGTCGGCTTCGGCTCGACCTGGGTGGCGCCGCGCGTCAAGGAGTTCCTCGAACTCTACCCCGACGTCTCGGTCAACCTGGTGCTCAGCGACCACGAGCTCGACCTGTCCATGCGCGAGGCGGATGTGGCCCTGCGCATGCGCAAACCGACCCAGCCCGATCTGGTGCAACGCAAGCTGCTGACCGTCCACTACCACATCTATGCGGCGCCCGATTACCTGAAGAAACACGGCTCGCCGAAGTCGCTGGCAGACCTCGCCACCCACCGCCTCATCACCTACGGTGAGGAGGCGCCGCCGCCGATCGCCGATGTGAACTGGCTGGTGACCACCGGCCTTGGCGGCGGGCAAAAACGCGACTCGGCGCTGCAGGTGAACAATACTTTCGCCATCATGATGGCGGTGGAAAGCGGTCTCGGTGTAGCCGCCATCCCCGACTATTTGACTGAGGGCAATACTCGCATCGTTCGCATATTGCCGGCGATCGAAGGACCGAGCTTCGATACCTATTTCGTCTATCCGGAGGAACTTCGCAATTCAAAGCGAATTGCGGTTTTCCGCGATTTCCTGGTGCGCAAGGTCGCCGATTGGCACTATTAGGGTCGTTTGAGCGGATCGCACGGCGACTCGACAAAGCCATGCGAGCGCTGCATGGCGGTGTTGAGATAGTGACTGTAGAGAATCGGGCAGTCCAAGACTAAATATTCGGCAGGAGCGATGGTGCATCGCACCATTGGTTCCCGGTTTTCGGGCGCGATGCCCGAATGCGGGGTTTCATGCAGACTCCCATCCGCGTGAAACCTATTTACGTCTCCCAGACGTGAAGCCTCCCTGTTAGACTTGCCGGGCCCTCAAAAGCCCGGCAATTTTTTATGTTCCGGCCAGATCGCCATGCCGTTCTCGCGATATTTGACGGCGTCCACGGAGCGGCAGGCGGGGCGGCATGAATAGACCCGACGCGGCAGCGATCCAGCCCGAAGCGGCGTTCGCGCCGGCGATCAGCGTGGTCGTGGCGACCTGCAACCGCGCCGGCAAATTGGCCAGTTGCCTCGAGCGCCTGCTGGCCATGGACACCGGCCGCCTGGTTTGGGAACTGATCTGCGTCGACAACAATTCCAGCGACCAGACCAGGAAACTCATCGAATCCTTCGCCCGGCGCTCGACCGTTCCCCTCCTCTATGTGTTCGAAGGGGTGCAGGGCCTCGGTGCCGCCCGCAATGCCGGACTGCGCCGCGCCCGCGGCGAGATCATCGCCATGACCGACGACGACTGCCTGGTTGCCGCCGACTGGCTCGCGGCGATCTGGAGCGAGTTCCAAGGCGACCCGGCGCTCGCGCTGCTCGGCGGGCGGGCCGAGCTGCACAACGCGGACGACCTGCCCCTGACCATCCGCACCAGCCGCGAGCGTCGCGGCGTCACCGGCGATTCGCTCTTCGACATCATCCCCGGCTGCAACATGGCCTTCCGGCGCGGCGTCGTCGAGCGGATCGGCGGCTTCGATGCGGATTTCGGCGCCGGCGCCCCGCTTCCTGCCGGCGAGGATACCGACTTCGTCTACCGGGCATGCCGCGCCGGCTTTGCCGCCGCCTATTCGCCCGAGGTGCTGCTGTTCCACGATCACGGCCGCAGAACCAGACACGAACGCGACCGGCTGCGCCGGAACTACGTTACCGCCCGCGGCGCGCTCTATCTGAAGCACGCCCTTGCCGGCGACCGCCGCATCCTGCGCCTCGCCTATTGGGAGGTGGCCGGGCTCGTCAAGGCGGCCCTGCAGGCCGCGCTGCGCCGCAGCGGGCTCGCCCAGGAGGCCGCTTTCCTCGCCTACCTCGCGCTCGGCGCCTTGTGCTTTCCCCTGGTGCGGCTCCGCGCGCTGTTGCGGCGCCCATCCGCTACGCCGCCTTGATGCCGCCGTCGATTACCAGTTCGGCGCCGGTGACGTAGCGCGATTCATCGGAAATGAGATAGAGGATGCCGGCGGCAATGTCCTCGGGCGTGCCGAACTCGCCGAGCGGTATGCGTTGCAGGCTGCGCCGCCGGGCTTCGTCGGTGCGGAGCACGTTCTCGCCCATCGGCGTCATGATGATGCCGGGATGCACCGAATTGCAGCGCACCCTGTAGCCTTTGCGGGCGCAGTGCACGGCCACCGTCTTGGTGAACTGGCGCACGGCGCCCTTGCTCGCGCCATAGGCCGACAGCTCCGGCGTGCCGCCGAGCGCGGCGATGGAGGAGAGGTTGACGATCGAGCCGCCGCCGGCGTCGCGGATCGCCGGCACGCCGTGCTTGCAGCCGAGAAACACGCCGTCCATGTTGATCGACTGCACCTTGCGCCAGGCTTCCAGGTCCTCGCTCTCGAAGCTGCTCGGCATCGGTCCGAGAATGCCGGCGTTGTTCACCAGCCCGTGCAGCTTGCCGAAAGCGGACTTGATCTCCGCCATGACGCGGACCCAGTCGGCGTCCTTCGCCGTGTCCTGGGCGAGGAAGCGGGCGCCGCCGCCGATGGCGCGCACGGTCTCCTCGCCGCCCGCGACATTGACGTCGGTGACGATGATGGTGGCACCTTCGCTCCCCAGCAGCCTCGCGGTGGCGCGGCCGATACCGGAACCTCCGCCGGTGACCAGAACCACCTTGCCGGCTACGCGCCCGCCCGAACCTGCATCCATGGCCGCTCCTCCCCGTTCTTATCCAGAAGAGTCCAAGGCTAGCGGTTCGCGGCCATCTTGCACAGCAGCCTGGCGGCGACCGCATGGACCGTCGCCAAGGGCTCCGCTAGGCTTGCCTGGAAGACATCAGGCGGGAAGGAGCGCGGCATGAAATTCGGCATCTTCTACGAGCACCAACTGCCGCGCCCCTGGACCCGCAGCAGCGAATACGAGCTGCTGCAGCAATCATTGCTGCAGGTCGAGCTCGCCGACCAGCTCGGCTACGATTATGTCTGGGAGGTGGAACACCATTTCCTGGAGGAATATTCGCATTCCTCCGCGCCCGAGGTCTTCCTCGGCGCCGCCAGCCAGCGCACCCGGCGCATCCGCCTCGGCCATGGCGTGATCCAGCT
>DATKQA010000585.1:0-6151 GCA_035523835.1 Candidatus Sulfotelmatobacter sp. | reverse complement strand
GCGGCGGGCGCCATGCTTGCCGAGGCGCATCGCGCGCCGCGCAGCCTCGGCGTTGTCGATCGGCTCGCCGAAGGCGTGCTGGCGGTGGCGCTGGTCGGCGAACTGGCCATGGTGCTGGCCAATGTCGCCGCGCGCATCTTCTTCAATTCGTCCTTTCTCTGGGCCGACGAGGTCGCCCATCTCGACCTCTCGGTGCTCGCCTTCATCGGCGGCGCCGTGGCCTATCGCCGCCGCGAGCATGCCAGCGTCCGCGTCCTGCTCAACCTGCTGCCGGCCTCGGTCGAGCGGCGCTGCCGCGCGCTGGCCGATGTGCTGGTGCTGTTCGCCACCGGCATCGCCGCGCTGGCCTCGCTGCAGTTCATCGCCTCGAGCTGGGCCGAGCGCACGCCGATCCTGCAATTGCCGGCAGCCTTGATCGCCTTGCCCCTGCCGCTCGGCCTGGCGCTGCTGGCTGCCTATGCCGTGGTCGAGCTGCAGCGCCAGCACGGCGCCGCCGCCTGGCGCATCCTCGCCGGCTTTGCCGCGGTGATGCTCGCCGCGGCGGCGACGCGCGACCTGTGGCTGGCCTGGTTCGCCGGCGATACCGCCATCGTCGCCACACTGGCCCTGTTCTTCGTCGCCATCTTCGCCGGCGTGCCCGTCGGCTTCGTGCTGCTGCTGTCGACCGCCGCCTACCTCTGGATCGCCGACGCCGGCCCCATGGTGGTGCTGCCGCAGACCATGGTGAACGGCACCGGCAATTTCATCCTGCTGGCCATCCCCTTCTTCATCCTGGCCGGGCTGATCATGGAGCGCGGCGGCATCAGCGTCCGCCTGGTGCGCTTCATCCAGACCCTGGTCGGGCACTATCGCGGCGGCCTGCTGCAGGTCACCGTCGCCAGCATGTACCTGGTTTCCGGCCTGTCCGGCTCCAAGCCGGCCGATGTCGCCGCCGTCGGCACGGTGATGCGCGACCAGTTGCGCGAACGGCACGGCGCGGCGGAGGGTACTGCCGTCCTCGCCGCCTCGGCGGTGATGGGCGAAACGGTGCCGCCGAGCATCGCCATGCTGATCGTCGGCTCGATCACCAACGTGTCGGTGGCCGGCATGTTCCTCGGCGGCCTGCTGCCGGCGGCGGTGATGGCGCTCTGCCTGATGGCCTTGATCTACCTCCGCGCCCGCCGTGCCGGCGCCCCGCGCACCGCGCGTGCACCGCTCGGCGTCATCCTCGGCGCCGGGCTCGGCGCCATCCTGCCGCTGCTGATGCCGGGCATGCTGCTCGCCGGCATCCTGCTCGGCATCGCCACGCCGACCGAGGTTGCCGGCTTCGCCGTCGTCTACGGCATCGCGCTGGCCGCCTTCGCCTATCGCGAAATGGATCTGGTCTCGTTCCTGCGCATCGTCATCGACACCGCGGCGCTGACCGGCGTGCTGCTTTTCATCTTTGCCGCCGCCACCGGCTTTTCCTGGACCCTGACGGTGGCGCAACTGCCGCAGCGCCTGGTCGCGCTGCTCGGTTCGATCGGCGACAGCGCCGACGTCTTCATGATCGCTTCCATCGTGCTGCTCATCCTGGTCGGCGTGCTCCTCGAAGGCCTGCCCTCGCTCAACGTCCTGGCGCCGCTGCTGCTGCCGATCGCCGGCAAGCTCGGCCTGAGCGAGCTGCATTACGCGCTGGTGCTGATCATCGCCATGGGCGTCGGTGGCTTCATGCCGCTCGCCGGCATCGGTTTCTATGTCTGCTGCGCCGTCATGCGCTGCAATGTCGAGGCCGCCTCGCGCGCCATGCTGCCCTATCTGGCGGTGGTGCTGATCGGCCTCCTGGTGGTCGCCTTCGTGCCCTGGTTCGCACTGGCGCTGCCGCACTACTTCGGCTTCCGCGGATAGCAACAACAAGGAGGAAACCATGGACCGCAGAGCATTCCTGAAGACGGGCGCCGGCGTTGCCGGCTTCACCCTGGCGGCGCCCTACGTGGCGCGCGGCGCGGCGCCGCTGACGCTCCGCTTCGCGCATTTCGCCGACGAGGGCCACCCCGCCAACATCGCCGCCAAGCAATTCGCCAGCCAGGTCGAGAAGCGCACCGGCGGCGCGATCAAGGTCAATATCTTCCCCAACAACCAGCTCGGCGGCCCGCCGGAGCAGGCGCAGCAGCTCAAGCTCGGCACCATCGACATGGGGCTGCCGACGCAGGGCCAGCTCGACAAGTACGACAAGGCCTTCGCCGCCGTGATGCTGCCCTTCATCTTCGACAATTCGGAGCAGGTGTTCCGCGTGCTCGACGGGCCGGCGATGGATTGGCTGGCGCCGCTCGCCGAGAAGCAGGGCTTCATCCTGCTGCGCAACTGGGACTACGGTTTCCGCAACGTCACCAACAGCGTGCGGCCGGTCAACACGCCCGACGACCTCAAGGGCATGAAGCTGCGCACGCCGCCGGAATTGCAGATCCAGGCCTCCATGGAAGCCTGCGGCGCGGTGGTGCAGGCGATCGCCTTCCCCGAGCTCTATCTGGCGCTGTCGCAGAAGGTGGTCGACGGCGAGGAAAATCCGATCGCGGTGATCTACTTCAACAAGTTCTACGAGGTGCAGAAGTATCTCGCCATCACCCGGCATATCTACAACAACATGATCCACACCGTCGCCGCCGCCACCTGGGCCAAGCTCTCGCCGGAGCAGCAGAAGATCTTCCGCGAGGAAAGCACGGCCGCCGGCAATCTCATGCGCAAGCTGATCGCCGAGCAGGAGGCGGACCAGATCACCAAGCTCGGCGCCGGCGGTATGCAGATCACCCGGCCCAACCTCGCCCCCTTCCGCGCCCACATGGAGCCGGCCTACCAGCGCATTGAAGCCTATGCCGGTGCCGAGAACGTCAAACGCTTCCGCGACATGGTTGAGAAGTATCGCAAGGCGTAAGTCGGCGCTCTCCGTCATGGCCGGTTCGCCCGGCCATGACGGTGCGGCCGGCGCGCTCGCCATTACCTCCGGTGTAATTGTTTTGCCGGCGCGATCACGGGAGAATGCCGCCCGTGCCGGCGCGCGGCACCGTGAGGAATGCGTCATGATCGCCCGTCTCGCCCAGCGGCTTCCCTTCTACTACGGCTGGATCATCGTCGCCGTGGTCTTCGTCACCATGGCCTTCGGGGTCAATGCCCGCACCGCCTTTTCGCTGCTGTTTCCGCCGATCCTGAGCGAGTTCGGCTGGGAGCGCGGCGTCACCGCCGGCGCCTTCTCCTTCGGCTTCCTGGTTTCGGCGGCGCTCAGCCCGACGCTCGGCCGGTTGATGGATCGGCGCGGGCCGATCGTGGTCATGCAACTCGGCGTCGCCGCCACGGTGAGCGGCCTGCTCCTGGCGACCCTGGCGAGCGAGCCCTGGCACATTTACCTCACGCTCGGCGTCCTGGTCGGCGCCGGCAGCGTCTGCCTCGGCTTCACCGGGCAATCGCTGTTCCTGCCGAGCTGGTTCGTGCGCCGCCGCGGCCTGGCCTTGAGCCTGGCCTTTTCCGGCGTCGGCGTCGGCTCCATCGTGCTGCTGCCCTGGCTGCAGAGCCTGATCGAGCACGCCGGCTGGCGCGCCGCCTGTTGGACCATGGGCATCTTCGTGCTGGTGCTGCTGGCGCCGCTCAATCTCCTGCTGCGCCGCCGGCCCGAGGATCTCGGCCTGTTGCCGGACGGCGAAGCCGCGGCATCAGCCACGGCGGCCGCGCCGGCGCGCAAGAGCAATATCGTCGATCCCGCCTGGGCCGCTGTCGATTGGACCCTGGCGCGGGCGCTGCGCACCGCCAGGTTCTGGTGGCTGGGGGCCGGCTATGCCGGCGCCATGTTCATCTGGTACGCGGTGCAGGTGCATCAGACCAAATACCTGACCGAGATCGGCTTCAGCGCCGCCGATGCGGCCTGGGCGCTCGGCGCGGTCAGTCTGGCCGGCATTCCCGGCCAGATCGCCCTCGGCCAGCTCTCCGACCGGATCGGGCGCGAGCTGGTCTGGGCTATCGGCTGTCTCGGCTTCGCGCTGACCTATGTGGCGCTGCTGCTGCTGCGCGACCATGCCAACCTGCCGCTCCTCTATCTGATGGTGCTGGCCCAGGGTGCGCTCGGCTATGGCCTGACCTCGGTGATCGGCGCCATCCCGGCGGAAATATTCGAGGGCCGCCACTACGGCGCCATCTTCGGCACCCTGATGCTGATCGGCATCGCCGGCGGCGCCGTCGGACCCTGGGTCACCGGCCTGCTGCACGACTGGACCGGCAGCTACGACCTGGCCTTCGCCATCGCCATCGCGGTCAGCCTGCTCTGCGTCGGCACCGTCTGGCGGGCGGCGCCGCGCAAGGTGCGCGTCGTCGCCGGCCAGATGCACCGCATCCTCGGCGCCGGCGAGCAAGCCTGACTGGCACCGCCCGCGCAACGCCCCGACTGCTGGTTCAGCCGCCTGCCACCTCGATCTGCACGTCGACATTGCCGCGCGTTGCGTGCGAATAGGGGCAGATGTTTTCGTGCGCTTCCTTGACCAGCGCCGCCAGGGTCGCCTGCGCCAGGCTCTTGTCTTCCACCTGCAGCTTGACGGCGATGCCGAAGCCGCCGCCGTCACGCGGGCCGATGGACACGGCGCAGGCGATTTTGGCCTTGGTGGCGTCGGTCTTCTTCTGTTTGGCGACGAAATCGAGCGCGCCGCCGAAACAGGCGGCATAGCCGACAGCGAAGAGATGCTCCGGCGTGGTGGTATCGGGCTTGCCCGGCCCGCCCATCGCCTTCGGCACCGAGAGATTGACCGCGATCGAGCCGTCGCTCGCCGCGCTATGGCCGTTGCGTCCGCCGGTGGCGGTCGCCGTCGCGGTAAAAAGCGGTTTGATCTTGTCCATGGCAGCACCGATCCTTGCGTAGGAAGGACGATATTCTTCGAACCGCACGCCGCGGCGTCAAGTCGGGCCGGCCTCGGCCTGCCGGCGAGCGCCGGCAATTGCGGCTGCGCCCGGCTCGGGCTACAAGCGGCGGATGACCGTGCCTGCGATTCGCGAGGCCGCCCGCGCCTTCGCTCTGCCCGATCTGGCGGCGACGCTGACACTTGCCGGCAGGCTTGCGGCGCTCGCGGCGGCCGGCGATGTGATCGCGCTCTCGGGTCCGCTCGGCGCCGGCAAGACCGCCTTCGCCCGTGCCTTCATCAACAGCCTGAGCGGCGAAAGTGTCGAAGTGCCCAGCCCCACCTTCACCCTGCTGCAGACCTATCCGACGCCGCGCGGAACGATCTGGCACTTCGACTTCTATCGCCTGGAGCGGGCCGAGGAAGCCTACGAGCTCGGCATCGAGGAGGCCTTCGCCGAC
Source organism: Candidatus Sulfotelmatobacter sp. (assembly GCA_035523835.1). GTDB lineage: Bacteria > Pseudomonadota > Alphaproteobacteria > Ferrovibrionales > Ferrovibrionaceae > DASQHM01. The sequence continues at coordinate 858 of DATKQA010000585.1, read as the reverse complement.
GGCATCAGCCTGATCGAATGGCCCGAGCGTGTCGCCGCGCTGCTGCCGGCCGACCTGCTGACGGTGGCATTGTGCGAAGCTGCCGCGCCCGATGCGCGCCGCGCCAGCCTCGCCGGCCGCGGCACCTGGTCGGGGCGGCTCGCCCGGCTCTGAACCATGACGGACCGGCTTTATCTCGGCATCGACGGCGGCGGCAGCGGCACCAGGGCTTGCCTGGTCGATGCCGCTGGCGGCGTGCTCGGCACCGGTGCCGGCGGGCCTTCCAACCTTCGTCTCGGCCCCGCCGTGGCCTGGGATGCGGTGCTGGCCGCGAGCCGGGCCGCCCTTGCTGCGGCGGGCCTCGGCGAGGACGCCTTGCGGCGGGTGCATGCCGGCCTCGGCCTGGCCGGCGCCTGCGTCGGCGCGGCGCGCGATGCGTTCCTCGCTCGCACCTCGCCCTTTGCCCGCATCGTGGTGGAGACCGACGCGCATGCGGCCTGCCTCGGCGCCCACGGCGGCGCGCCCGGCGGCGTCGTCATCGCCGGCACCGGCGCCGTCGCCCATGTCTGGGACGGTCGCGCCGGCCGGCAGATCGGCGGTTGGGGCTTTCCCATCAGCGATGCCTGCAGCGGTGCCTGGATCGGCCTCGAGGCCGTACGTCACACGGTGGCGAGCCTCGATCTTTCGCCGCCGCTCTCGCCGTTGGCCGATGCGGTGTTGCCACGCCTCGGCGGCAGCGCCGAGGCGGCGGTGCTGTGGGCCGATGCGGCGACGCCGGCTGGCTATGCCACACTGGCGCCCCTGGTCTTTGACGCCGCGGCGGCAGCCGATCCTGCCGCCGAGCGCATCCTGGGCGAGGCGGCGGCGCACATCGATCGG
>DATKQA010000584.1:0-3555 GCA_035523835.1 Candidatus Sulfotelmatobacter sp. | reverse complement strand
TGCGCCGATGCCCGCCGCCTGCGCCGCCGACAGGATTTGCATGACGGCTGCCTCGGATACCCGGCCGTTCTCGTTGGTGGCGCCATAGGCCATGCCGAACTGCGCCGTGCCGAGCACCAGCCGAGCGGCGAGGGCCGCGGGGTCGGCCGGGCGGGCGGGTGCGGCCGCCAATGCTTCTATCGGATGGTCCATCGCCAGACCCGATGCGTTGGGATCGCCGTGGCGAAGCCGCGCTTGAAATAGCCGATGTTGAATTCCTTGTCGCCGGCCGTGCCTTTTTCCGGCAGGTCGCCGAGGTCGAATTGGCAGAGCCCGCGCGCGCGGCTGCGCTGGATCGCGTCGAACAGCGGCCAGTGCGCCAGCGGCCGGTCGAAGCGTTCGCGGTCGTAGACGCCGGAGGCATAGTAGGTGATCTCGCTGCCGTCGACGCTGACGGTCGCCGCCACCAGCGCGCCGTCATCCAGATAGGCGAGGGCCAGCTCGCCGCCGCCCGCGACGATCCAGCGATACATCGCCTCCCACGATTCCGGCGGCCGGGTCACGCGGCCGGCGACCCGGGCGTGAAAATCGCGATAGGAGCCGTAGAGATCCGGCGCCGGATTGGCCTGGTTGACATAGACCAGGCGCAGATTGCGCCGCCCCCAATTGACCAGGGAATGGTAGCTCTTGCGCAAGTGCCGGCGAATCGCCGCTTCGTCGAGGTGGAGATCGCAGGTGCCGGTCAGCCTGGTTTCCGCCGTTGCCCCGAAGCCGGCGGCCGCACGGCCGAGCGCCGGAGCTTCCGGCGCGCCTTCGTCGTCGCGCAGCACGACAGCGCTCGCCCCGGAGGCGCGGGCCAGTTCGTCCAGCGCGGCGCAGGCGTCGCGCACGGCAAAGCCCGAGGCTTCGTCCGCGGCGTCATGCGACAAGACCAGGCGGATCGGCATGCCGAAATAGCCGAGCAAGCCGTCCAGCAGATTGCATCGGGCGAGAAGCAGCGGTTCGTCGTTTCGCACGACGGCGAACGACAGGTCGCGGCAGGCGAAGGTCGCCGGATAATATTGCCGGCCGAAGCGGCCATGGACCGGATGGCGCTCGCCGGCGGCAAAGGCGGCGGATGCTTCCCAGGCGGCGAAAAGCTCCGGCCGGTCGCGGCGCGACACGATCCGGGCCGGCTGCATGCGCACCTTTACCGCACCGGCAGGCATCGGGCCAGCGCCTCGATCACGCGCACCACGTCGTTCTCGGTCATGCTCGGAAACAGGGGCAGCGACAGGGTGCGGCGGTAGTAGGCCATGCTGCCCGGCATCTGCAGCGGCCCCGAGCGCTCCTGATAGTAGGGCTGCAAATGTACGGGGATGTAGTGCACCTGGGTGCCGATGCCGGCGGCGCGCAATTGGCGCATCAGGGCCTCGCGCGGCAGCTTCAGGCCGGCGAAATCGATGCGCGCGGCATAGAGGTGCCAGGCCGGCCGGCAGCCGGGCGCACGCCGCGGCGGCTGAATGCCGGGCGCCAGCGCTGCCAGGCCGCGGTCGTAGCAATCGGCCAGCGCCTGCCGCCGGGCGATGAAACCGTCGAGCTTGGCGAGCTGGCTCAAGGCCAGCGCACAATGAATGTCGCTGGCGCGGTAATTGAAGCCGATTTCCGGCATCTCGTAGTACCAGGGGTTCGCTTCCCCATCGGCATCGAAGGCGAGCTCGCTATTGCGGAACTGCCGGGGGTCGCGCGTCATGCCGTGGTTGCGGAGCCGCGACAGCCGCTCGTGCAGGACGGGGTCGTTGGTGGTGACGGCGCCGCCTTCTCCCATGGCGATGGTCTTCACCGGATGGAACGAGAAGATCGCCATGGCGCTGTGCCGGCAACTGCCGACTGCGATGGTCTCGTCGCCCTCGCGATAGGTGCTGCCGAGCGCATGACAGGCGTCTTCGATCACGGTGAAGCCGTGCCGCTCCGCCAATCGCGCCAGCGCCGGCATGTCTACCGCCTGTCCCGCGAGGTGGACGGGAAAGACCGCGCGTACGGGTCCGCCGGCATTGGCGAGTGCCGCTTCCATCTGCCGTTCGCCGAGCAGGCCGGTCTCGGCGTCCACATCGGCGAAGACCACCTCGCCGCCGACATAGCGTGCCGCATTGGCCGTGGCGAGAAAGGTGATGGAGGGAACCACGGCGCGCTCGCCCGGTCCGAGCCCGATGGCAAGTGCGGCCAGGTGGAGCGCGGCGGTGCCGCTGGAGCAGGCAACGGCGAAGCGCGCGCCGACGCGTGCGGCGAAGGCCGCCTCGAACGCCTCGACGGTCGGTCCCGTCGTCAGCCAGTCGCCGCGCAGCACCTTGGTCACGGCGGCGATATCGTCGTCGCCGATGACGTGGCGCCCGTAGGGCAGGAATGCGTCTTTCATGTCACGCCGCGCTTTCGCCGATCAGCTTCCTGAGCGAGGCGGCGTCGAGCCATTGGCTGTTGTTGTCGCTGGCGTAGCGGAACAGCTCCGGCACCGGCTTGGCGCCATGCTCCACATAAGGCGCCCGCGACCAGAAGGCGAAGCTCGGCTCGATGACATAACGGTCGGCCAGTTCGATCGTGCCGCGCGCGTCGTCCTCGGTGATCATCACCTCGTGCAGCTTCTCGCCGGGGCGGATGCCGACGATGCGGTGCTTCAGGCCGGGAGCGATGGCCGTTGCCAGATCCACCACCTTCATGCTCGGTATCTTCGGCACGAAAATCTCGCCGCCGTGCATGCTGCCGAGGCAGGAGGCGACGAACTCCGCCGCCGAGGGCAAGGTGATCCAGAAGCGGGTCATGCGCGGATCGGTGATGGGCAGGCTGTCGGCGCCCTCCGCCGCCAGCCGCTTGAAGAAGGGGATGACGCTGCCGCGCGAGCCGACAACATTGCCGTAGCGGACGACGGCGAAGCGGGCGCCGTCGGCGCCGCTCAGGTTGTTCGCGGCGATGAATATCTTGTCCGAGGCGAGCTTGCTGGCGCCGTAGAGATTGATCGGGCTGGCGGCCTTGTCGGTGGAGAGCGCCACCACGCGCTCGACGCCGCAGCGCAGCGCCGACTGCACGACGTGCTCGGCGCCGAGCACGTTGGTGTGGATACATTCGAAGGGGTTGTATTCCGCCGTCGGCACCTGCTTCAGCGCCGCCGCGTGAATGACGGTTTCGACGCCGCGCAGGGCCAGTTCCAGCCGGCTCTGGTCGCGCACGTCGCCGATGAAGAAGCGGAGCACGCCCTTGGCGTCGAGCGGCTCGAACTCGTTGCGCATCTCGAACTGCTTCATCTCGTCGCGCGAGAAGACGATCAGCCGGCGCGGTTTCGCCGCGCGCAGCAGCCTGCGGACGAATTCTCGTCCGAACGATCCGGTGGCGCCGGTGATCAGTACTGATTTGCCGTCGAAATAGCGCCATAGCGTCGGCGACGACATGGCCGCTCCGCCTGCGGTCATGTTATGGGCCGACCTTGTCGCTGAAATTGCGAATTGGCATGCGTCCGCTTGCTCCGGGGCGGTTGCTCATCTCAGCTTGAAAAGCGGCTGCAGCGGTCTGCAGCGAAGATGTTGTCGCATGGAACTATTGTCGACC
>DATKQA010000583.1:0-2298 GCA_035523835.1 Candidatus Sulfotelmatobacter sp. | reverse complement strand
TTCGGCGACCTGCCGGTGCCGCCGCCGGCGGAAGGGTCGCTGCTGCCGGAGACCTACAATTATTCCTGGGGCGACAGCCGTGCCGGCATGCTGGCGCGCATGGCAAAGGCCATGCGCGAGACGCTGGCGCATCTCTGGGCCGGCCGCGCGCCGGACCTGCCCTACGCGACGCCGGAAGCGGCGCTGATCCTCGCCTCCATCGTCGAGAAGGAAACCGGCGTGCCCGCCGAACGGCCGCTGGTCGCCGGCGTCTTCGTCAACCGGCTGCGCCTCGGCATGAAGCTGCAATCCGACCCGACGGTGGATTATGCCCTGAGCGGCGGCAAGGGGCCGCTCGGGCGCGAGCTGACCCGCGCCGATCTCGACACGGCCTCGCCCTACAACACCTATCGCGTCGACGGCCTGCCGCCGGGACCGATCGCCAATCCCGGCCGCGCCGCCATCGCCGCGGTGATGCGACCGGCGCCGACCAAGGATCTCTATTTCGTCGCCGACGGCTCCGGCGGCCATGCCTTCTCGCAGACGCTTGCCGAGCACAACAAGAACGTCGAACGCTGGCACCAGCGTCAGCAATAACGTGCGACGGCTTGCCTGGGTGTCCGTCACCCCCGCGCATTTTCCCGTCGCGCCGCCCTCTCTCCGTCACCTCCGCGCCCTCTCTCCGTCACCCCCGCGCCAAGCGGGGGTCCAGGATCGCGGTCTCTCTGCTGGATGCCCGCTTGGCGCGGGCATGACGAGGAGAAGGAGACGGTCACCGCTTTCCCGTCACCCCCAAACGCACGCTTGTCGTCACCCTCGCGCCCTCTCTCCGTCACCCCCGCGCCAAGCGGGGGTCCAGGAAAATGCCAGTTCAACGCTGGTTGCTTGCTTGGCGCGGCCATGCCGCCGGCGGCCGGAGGCTCAGCCTTCCATCAGCCGCGTCGGATCGCTGTCGAGCGGCAGGTTGCGCACCACCTGCACCGGGCCGGCGTCGGCGGCCAGGCGGGCGAGGGTGTTGCGCACCGTCTCCAGGAAGTCGCGCTGCAGGGCGCCGATATGCACGTGCGCGGCCCAGACGCGGAAGTTCAGCAGCAGGCTGTCGGCCAGGAAGCGCTCGACGAACACCACCGGCGCCGGATGCCTGGCGATGCGCTCGTCCTTGGCGGCGAGTTCGAGCAGGCTGGCGCGCGCCCGCTCCAGATCGAGCTTGGCTGGCAGGGTGATGCCGAGGCTGACCAGGCGGCCGATGTTGCGCGAGTAGTTGCGCAGCGGCACGTTCCACAGGGCCGAGTTCGGCACGAACAGGAAGAGACCGTCGAAGGCTTCGAGCTGGCAGGTGAAGAGGCCCATCTGCCGGATGGTGCCGGCCAGGCCCGGCACGTTGTTGACCTCGACGTAATCGCCGATGCCGAACGGGCGGAGCCAGAGCAGCATGATGCCGGCGGCGATATTGGACAGCGTGCCCTGCAGCGCCAGGCCGATCGCCAGGCCGGCGGCGCCGAGCACGGCAAAGAGCGAGGTGGTGCGCACGCCGACCTGCTCGAGCGCGGCGAGCAGGGCGAAGATGATGATGCTGTAGCGGATGAAGTCGCCGACGATGGAGAGCAGCGTCGGGTCGACGTGCCTGGCGCGGCCCATCAAGCTGGAAGCGGCCCGGCCGGCGCGCCGGGCGAGGAAGATCGCGACGCCGAGGATGATCACGGCCGCCAGCAGCCGCGGCACGAAGGTGATCAGCAGGGTGAGAATGTTGTTGACCAGGCTGGTCAGGTTGGTCGCCGAAAGAAAATCCATCGCTGATGCCGACCTCGCTCCAGGGCCCGATCGTGCCACCCCGGCACAATGCGCGGCAGCGGCGAGAAGTTCCGCGCGCGTGCCCTTTTGCGCGCAGTCGCCGCGCCGCCTGGTGCTAGCCCGGCGCGCGGCGCGCGTCGAGCGCGCCGATCGCCTGCTGCAGCACCTGGCGTAGCCGTACCGCCGCCTGCTCGTCCGCCACGTTGCTATCCATGAAGAAGTCGAGGCCGCTCGCGTGCTCGTTGAAGATGGGCGCGCCGCCGATCTCGCTCTTCGGGCCTTCGACCAGGAAGGGCCGGACCGCGCGGCTCAGTCCCTCCACCGGCATCGGCGGCAGCGGCCGCGCCGGGACGAAATCGCGCACCAGCGCGTAGGTCTCGAAGCTCATCACGATGCTGCCGGGCTCGGCGCTCGATTGCAGCCGCGCCGCCGGGTTCGCCTCGGCGCCGATGATGGCGTAGTCCATGCGGTCGGCGCTGCCGAAATTGCCGACGTTGCAGAAGCCGGTGTTGATGCCCGTGCGCACGC
>DATKQA010000582.1:0-2057 GCA_035523835.1 Candidatus Sulfotelmatobacter sp. | reverse complement strand
GCGCCAGTTCCGACAGCGTGCCGATGCGGGCGGCGACGAAGATGGGATGGCCGAGCGCGCCGATCACCGGATAGGTGTCGGCGCTGGTCGCGGCGATGCGGATCGGCGGATGCGGCTTCTGATAGGGCTTCGGCACCAGGCTGACCTTGTCGAAGCTGTGATACTTGCCCTGGTAGGAGAAACGCTCCTCGGTCCAGGCGAGTTGCACGATCGCCAGCACCTCGCTGAAGCGCTCGCGGCTTTCGGCATAGGGGATGCCATAGGCCTCGTAGGTGCGGGGAAAGCCGCTGCGGCCGACGCCGAAGATGAGCCGCCCGCGGCTGATGTGATCGACCGTGGCGGCCTCCTCGGCGAGGCGCAGCGGATGGCAGAGCGGCAGCACCTGCACGGCAGTGCCGATTTTGATCCGGCTGGTGCGGGCGGCGATCGCGGCGCCGACGGCAAGCGGGGCGGAAAGCACCGAACGGTGCGGCGCGATGTGCAGCTCGGCCAGCCACATGGCATCCAGGCCCCAGCGCTCCGCCGCATCGACCTGCTCGAAGGATTGCGCGAAGGCCGCAGTCTCGCTCTGGCCGGGCGACCATTGAAACTCATGGAACATGCCGAATTCCATCGGCCTACTCCCTAGAGCGCGTATGCGCCGGCTCAGATGCTGAGGTCGAGCAGGTTGTAATCCTTGATGCCGGCCCTGGCGGCCGCATCCCAGCGATAGGTTTCGCCGGCATCCGTGTGCGGCCTGTAGACATAGGGCGTTTCGTCGGGAAAGCGCCGGTGGCGCGCGTCGATGGCATAGCCGATGACGCGGGCGCGCTCCCGGATGCGCTCGGCGTCGTAGACGGCCGGCTTGTTGTGCACGCCGCCGCCCTTCACGCCGAGCACCGATTTGCGGCGGTGGAAGCCGAAGTTCACCGTCACCCGCCAGTCCCGGCTGGTATTGGCGAAGGAGCCGTGCACGGCCTGCCGGTTGGTGATGGCGACGTCGCCGGGCTTGCAGACGAGCGGTACCGCGTCGGGCAGCCGCTCGCTGCCGGCCTCGGCCACCATCGCCTTGATGTCGGCCCTGCCGCGCTTGTGTGAGCCCGGCACCACCCAGACGCCGTTGGCCGGCGTGCAGCCGTAGAGCTGGGCCATGAAATTGAAGCCGTGCGTGCCCTGGTCCCAGTCGGGGCTGTTCCAATGCGTCACGCCGTCCTGGTGCCAGGCGACGGAAGCGCCGAGACCAGGCTCCTTGATGAACAGCGCCTCGTTGAACGGCACGAAATCCTCGCCGTTGACCGCGGCGGCGACGGCAAGCAGCTCGGGATGGCCATAGACGCGCAAGGCCGCTTCCGAGAACTGCAGCGAGCCGAGGATGAGGTAGACGACTTCCTTCGGGGCGTCCGCGGCGGCCTGCGGCTCGAACATCTTCACCGGATGGCGGCCGTTGGCGAGCGTGGTGCCGCCGAAGGGATCGCCGAGCGGCTTGGACCAGAACAGCGGCGACGAGCGGCAGTCGGCGGCCAGCGCCGGGCGGCCCTTGCGGTCGAGCGGTGCGTCCTTCTCGACCGGCAGACGATCCAGTATGTCCTTGATGTCGGCCTCGATATCGGCGAGTTCATCGGCCTTGAGCACGCCCTCGAAGACATAGAAGCCGCAGCGCCAGTAGGCGTCCAGAATGTCGGGGTGCAGGCGCCTGTCGGCGGTGAAGCGGACCGGGCCGCGGTTGCCGAGCGCCAAGGCGCGCCTCTCGCCCGCCAGGAGATAGGCCCGCATCGCCGCCTCTTCCGCGCCGTAGTCGACGGCGACCACCTTTTGTTGCTGGCCCATCCGCTTTCCTCCTCCCGGCCGCGACCGCTTGCCGCCATGCTAGTACAAGGACCTTGCCACGGCCAAGCGTGGCCAAGCGGTCAGGCCGCCACCGTCTCCGCCGCCGGCACGCGCTTTACCTGATGCGCCTGCAGTGCCGGCAGCACTTCCCCGGCGAAGCGGCGGATCTGCTCGATGAACATTTCATGCGGCATGGCGCCGCGATTGAGGCTGATCTGCACCATGTTGGCGCCGGCGCCGTCCGCCGTCTG
>DATKQA010000581.1:0-2411 GCA_035523835.1 Candidatus Sulfotelmatobacter sp. | reverse complement strand
TCCGCGAGGCGCTCCGTCGCTACGACGGTCCCGACGGGGTCGCCCTCGGCGGCAAGGTCTGGTTGGTGACGGCGCGGCCCTGACGCGGCTCAGGCGCGCAGCTTGACCTGGCTGACGCGGGTGAAGAGCGCGTCATAAAGGCGCGGGCCGGCGGCAAGGAAGCTGCGGTGGCGCGGCACTACGCGATTGTAGACGAGCGGCGCGCCGTCGTGCGCGCTGACGATGCCGCCGGCTTCCTGCACGATCAGGTCGGCGGCGGCGAGGTCCCAGTCGTTCTTGGTATTCAGGCCGAGCGCCGCATCCGCCTCGCCACAGGCGACCAGCGCCAGGCGATAGGCCACGGAATCGCGCTGCAGCACCTCCATCTCGGGCCACGGCTGGCGCCAGGCCGGATGCTTGAACATCGGCGCATAGGCGGCCATGCGGCAACCGGCCAGCGTCTCGCGGGCGCTCACCCGGATCGGACGGCCGTTGCAGCGGGCGCCGCTGCCGGCGGTGGCCTCGAAGAATTCGCCGCTGGCCGGATTGAACAGCACGGCGCAGCGCGGCCGGCCGGCTTCCACGAGGGCGACGGAAATGCAGAAATGCGGCGTGCCTGCGGCAAAGGCGCGGGTGCCGTCGATGGGATCGACCACCCAGACGCGCGGGCGCAACAGGCGCGAGCGGTCGTCCTCGGTCTCTTCCGACAGCCAGCCGTAGTCCGGGCGCGCCACGGCGAGCGCGCGATGCAGGTGGTCGTTGACCGCGATATCCGCCTCGGTGACCAGGCTGTCGCCGTGCTTTCGCCATTGCCGAACGTCGTTCCGGAAATAGCCGAGCGCGATATCGCCGGCGTGGCGCACAGCCGCCACGGCAAGCGCATGATCGGCGGCGAGCGCCGCCGTGTCGGCCGCAGCAGCGCTCACCGCCTACGCCGCATGCCTGGCGATCTTCTGCAGATAGGGCCCGATGTCCGGCGCGAAGGCCTGGTGCCGGCTCAGGCGGGTGAAATGGCCCAGCGCGCGCGGATATTCCGCCTCGACCTCCGCATGCAGAATCGGCGCAAGGCCCTGGTCGGCGAGCGCCTTCCGCCGGGCTTTTTCGTTGCTGAAGAGCGCGATCTCGGCGACGAAGCAGATATCGGCGAGCGTTATGCCGTCGCCGACCAGATAGGCACGGTCCGGCGCCAGCGCCTGCTCGATGCCGGCGGCATAGACGGCAAAAGCCTCCTTCGCCCGTGCGTGGATTTCCGGCGTTACTTGCCCGTTGCCGAGCGAGAGGAGATAGATCTGCGTATCGCGGGCGAAGATCAGGCTGGCATCGAGAAAGCTGTCGATGCGCGCCGCCGTATAGGCGTCGGCGCCGTAGAGCGGAAAGCTTTTCTCGCCGAGCCGCGCCACGGTGCGCATGATGCTGTTGGATTCGAAAATGCCGACCGTTCCGTCCGGGCTGAACGCGGCCGGCACAGCGCCGAAGGGATGCGCTGCCAGGAAGGCGGCGGTCTTGTAGAGCCGGCCCGTGAAACCGGTGCGTCCGTCAACCGGCGCCGCCGTGGTGCGCTCGCTGTCGGTCAGCGGCCGGGCGTCGAAGTCCCACAGCCAGTCCGACAATTCCTTCGGCGCAGCGCCGCGCACCTCCACCTCGACGGCACAAAGCCTCGCGGCAATGGTCGCCTTCGCCACGCGCGGGTTGGGCAGGTAGGAGAAGATGCGAAGCTGGCTCATGGTCGCCCTTCCGGTCCGCAGGTGCCGTCATTTCCAGTTTGACAGCGTCCTCCCCATGACGCATCCTGTCAAGGTTCAATTTCAGAACTAACTACATATTTCCGCTGTGGTGCTGAGACGGACGCGGCGGAACAGCGAGGTGCGGTCATGACGGAGCACATCATCACCGGGCGCAGCAACGGCGTGCTCGGCATCCGCATCGATCGGACCGACAAGAAGAACGCGCTCACCTTTGCCATGTACACGGCGCTGGCCGATGCGCTGGAAGCCGCCGACCGCGACGCCGGGGTGCGCGCCGTGACCATAACCGGCAGCGGCGACAGCTATACCAGCGGCAACGACCTGCAGGATTTCCTGAAAGGGCTACCGGAAGGCGAAAGTCCCGCCTTCCGCTTCATCCGCGTGATCTCGGAGCTGCAGAAACCGATCGTCGCCGGGGTCAACGGCCTGGCGGTCGGCGTCGGCGTGACCATGCTGCTGCATTGCGACCTGGTCTATGCGGCGGCGAGCGCGACCTTCCAGATACCTTTCGTCAATCTCGGCCTGGTGACGGAGGCGGCGTCGAGCCTGCTGCTGCCGCGCCTGGCGGGCCACCAGCGGGCGGCGGAACTGCTGTTGCTCGGCGAAAGGTTCGACGCCGCCACGGCGCAGGCGATCGGCCTGGTCAATGCGCTCTGCCCGCCGGAGGCGCTTGGCGCGCTGCTCGCC